>JAQGIJ010000024.1 GCA_028291285.1 Phenylobacterium sp.
GCCCAGGGGGGCCAGCAGGCGCCTCACGCCGGCCGCTCCGGGCTGGGCTCGGGGCCGGGCGGTGGGGCGTCCGGAGCCTGCGGCGCGGGCTCGCGATGGCCGCGGAAGATGCGCCGCACGAGAACGAAGAACATCGGCACGAAGAAGATCGCCAGCGCCGTGGCCGTCAGCATGCCGCCGATGACGGCCGTGCCGATGGCGATGCGGCTCTGGGCCCCGGCGCCGGTGGCGATGGCCAGCGGAAGCACCCCGAAGATGAAGGCCAGGCTGGTCATCAGGATCGGCCGCAGCCGCAGGCGCGCGGCCTCCAGCGCGGACTCCAGCACGCCCTTGCCCTGCTTCTCCGCGGCCTCGGCGAATTCGACGATCAGGATCGCGTTCTTCGCTGACAGGCCCATGGTGGTGAGCAGGCCCACCTGGAAGTAGACGTCGTTGCTCAGGCCCCTGAGCGCCACGGCGATGGCCGCGCCCACCAGGCCGAGCGGGATCACCAGCAGCACCGAGAACGGCACCGACCAGCTCTCGTAGAGCGCCGCCAGGCAGAGGAACACCACCAGCAGGGAGACGCCGTAGAGCAGCGGCGCCTGGCCGCCGGACAGCCGCTCCTGGTACGACAGGCCGCTCCAGTCCACCGAGACGCCGCCCAGCGACTCGGCGATCTGGGTCATGCGCGCCATCGCCTGGCCGGTGCTCTGGCCCGGGGCCGCGTCGCCCTGGATCTCGTAGGACGGCGTCCCGTTGAAGCGCGTGAGCGTGCTGGGCGCCTGCGACCAGGCGATCTGGGCGAAGGCGGAAAAGGGCGCCATCGTCCCGGAGGCGGTGCGCACATACCAGTCGCCCAGGTCCTCCGGCCGGCTGCGGTAGGGCGCATCGCCCTGCACATAGACCCGCTTCACCCGGCCCCGGTCGACGAAGTCATTGACGTAGGTCCCGCCCCAGGCGCTGGCGATGGTGGAGTTGATCTGCGCCTGGGTGAGCCCCAGCGCGCCGGCCTTGTCGGTTTCGACGTTGATGTGAAGGGTGGGCGTATCCTGCAGCGCATTGAGCCGCACGCCGGTGACGGTCGGGTCCTGCCCAGCCTGCGTCATCAGCTGGTTCATCTTGGCCTTGAACTGTTCGCGGGGCAGGCTGCCGGTGTTGAGCAGCTCCAGGGTGAAGCCGCTGGACTGCCCGAGGCCGCGCACCGGCGGCGGGTTCAGGGCGAAGAACTGGGCGTCGCGCAGCTGGGCGCCGATCTTCTGCGTCGCGCGGCGGGTGATCGCCTGGGCGGAGTCCTGCGCGCCCGTGCGCTGGCTCCAGGGGGTGAACGACAGGAACCCGCGGCCGGCGTTCTGGCCGGCGCCCTGCGGCCCCACGCCGGTGACCGTGTAGACGACCGCGACGTCGGCCTTTTCCTGGGTCAGGAAGTAGTTCTCGATGGTCCGCGCGACGGCGAGGGTGCGGGACTGGGTGGCGCCGGGCGGCAGGGTGTACTGGATCTGCGCCAGCCCCTGGTCCTCCTGCGGCAGGAAGCTGGTCGGCAGGTGGAGGAAGAGCGCGACCAGGATGGCGAAGATGATCCCGTAGACCACCATGGCCACCCGGCTGCGGTCGATGACCCGCCTGACCGCGGCCTGATAGCGGTCGGCGTTGCGGTTGAACCAGTCATTGAAGCGGCCGCCGAAGCGTTGCAGCAGGCGGTCCAGCGTGCTCTTCCCCTGATGCTCCTGCCCCGGCGGCTTCAGCAGGGTGGCGGCGAGCGCCGGCGAGAGCACCAGGGCGACGAGCACCGACAGCGCCATCGACGAGACGATGGTGATCGAGAATTGCCGGTAGATCACGCCCACCGACCCGCCGAAGAAGGCCATCGGCAGGAACACCGCCGAAAGCACCATGCCGATGCCAATCAGCGCGCCGCTGATCTCGTCCATCGATTTTCGCGCGGCTTCCTTAGGCGATAGATGCTCGGTCTGGATTAATCGCTCGACGTTCTCGACGACGACGATCGCGTCGTCGACCAGCAAGCCGATCGCCAGCACCATGCCGAACAAGGTCAAGGTGTTGATCGAATAGCCGAGCACCGACATCACGCCGAACGCGCCCAGCAGCACCACCGGCACCGCGATCGTCGGGATCAGCGTCGCTCGCCAGTTCTGCAGGAACAGAAACATGACGAGGAACACCAGCACGATCGCCTCGACCAGCGTGTGGACCACCTGCTCGACCGAAAGGCGCACGAACGGCGTCGAATCGTACGGGAAGGCGACCTTGACGTCGGGCGGGAAGTTCTTGGCGATGGCCTGGACCTGGGCCTTGACCGCGTCGACCGTGTCGAGCGCGTTGGCGCCCGAGGCGAGGCGGACGCCGAAGCCCGAAGCGTTCTTGCCGTTGTACTGCGTCTCGAAGCCGTAGCGCTCGGCGCCCAGTTCGAGGCGGGCGACATCGCGCAAGTGCACGATCGCGCCGCCCGATGCCGTCACCAGCCGGATGTTGCCGAACTGCTCTGGCGTCTGCAGGCGCGACTGCACCGAGACGGTGGCGTTCAGCTCCTGCTCCTTGGAGGCCGGAAGCTGGCCGATCTGGCCCGCCGAAACCTGCGCGTTCTGGCCGGTGATCGCCGTCGTCACGTCGGCGATGGTCAGGT
>JAQGIJ010000066.1 GCA_028291285.1 Phenylobacterium sp.
ATCTCCACCTCGGTGGTCGGCCCATAGGCCTTGGTGGCCTGGTCCAGCGCCTGCACCATTTCGAGGGGCGCCCAGTCGTCGTGCTCGGCGCAGCCGAAGTAGAGCTCGGCGGTGGCCCGCTGCGCCGCCAGGTGCGGGCTGTCGTCGCGGTCGGTGACCAGCTTCACCCCGTAGATCGAGGCGGCCGCGCCGATCCGCTGGGGATGGCGCGCGGCGAAGTTCACGGCGTACTGGCCGCTCATGCAGTAGCCGACGCAGCCGGCGCGGCCCGGGCTGGCGGCGGGATCGCGGTCGGCGTAGTCCAGCAGCACATCGCCGTCCTCCATGGCCATGGCCACGGTGAGCGTCCCCATGAACCGCAGCGCCCGCTGGCGCGCATCGGCCTCCGGCTCCGGCGGCAGGTCGGCGAGCTCCAGCACGCCCTGGCGGTGGTAGAGGTTGGGCAGCATCACATAGTAGCCGACGGTGGCCAGCCGGCGGGCCATGTCGCGCAGCTCCTCGCGGATGCCCGGCGCGTCCATGAAGAAGAGCACCAGCGGATGCGGCCCGTCCCGCTCGGGATGGACGATGAAGGTCGTAACGGCGCCGCCGCCGGGCGTCGGGATCTCGACCGTCTGCTCGATCATGGCGGCGTCTTCAGACCAGGGCGGCGGGGGTGAGCCCCTCCGCCCGCAGGAAGGGGCTGGCGCGCTCGATGCGGCCGTTCGAGGCCTGCGGGTCGGCCAGGGCCAGCCTGAGCACCGCCTCGGCGATCACCTCCACCGGCTCCAGATCGTCGCGGTTGGCGTCGGTGACCCCGCCGTTCAGCACCAGGCCCGGCGTCGCCACCCGGCCAGGCGAGATCACGTTCACCGCGATGCCGTGACGACCGACCTCGGCGGCGAGGCCGGTGGTGAAGCGCTCCAGCGCGGCCTTGACCATGCCGTAGATGGTGCCGCCGTACTCCTTCACGCCGGGCTTCGGGTGCTGCGCCGCGCCGGAGGAGATGTTGATGATCCAGCCCTGGCCGCGCTCGCGCATGGAGGGCAGGACCAGCTGGGCCAGGTGCACGGGCGCGAACACGCCGACCTCCATCATCAGCTTCATCCGCTTCTCGGTGAACTTCATCACCGGCAAGAACCAGGTCACGAAGGCATTGTTCACCAGGATGTCGACGGGGCCGAAGAGGCCGCCCGCCTCCTGCACCAGCCGCTCGCGGTCGGCGGCGTCGGTGAGGTCCGCCCGTATGAAGGCCGCCTCGCCGCCGGCCTTGCGGATGCGCTGAACGGTGGCGTCGAGCGCGCCCGGCATCTGGCTGTCGCCTTCCTGGGCGGTGCGCGCGGTGCAGACCACCCGGGCGCCTTCCATGGCCAGGCGCACGGCGATGGCCTCGCCGATGCCGCGGCTGGCGCCGGTCACCAGGGCGACCCGACCCTTCAGCCGCCCGTCCGGATTGATGCGAGCCTCAGCCATGGCGTCTCTTCCCTCGGTTCTTGTCGTCGACGGCCGCCGTCGCGGTCCAGGATGGTCAGCAGGCGCTCGCCGCGCCAGGTTTTCGAAGGACAGGCTCGCTCATGATGGCGCTCCGTCTCGCCGGGCCTCGAGAGCCGTGCGCACCTCGGCCAGGACGCTCGTCCAGTCGCCGGGGGCGGGCTGGCGGAACAGCCGCGCCGAGGGATACCAGGCGCTGGCCGTCCCCTCCCGGCCCCAGCGCCAGTCGCCGACCCGCGGCAGCAGCACCCAGGCGGGCTTGCCCATGGCGCCGGCGAGGTGGGCCACGGCGGTGTCCACCGAGAGCACCAGGTCCAGGCCGTCGATGATCCGGGCCGTCGCCTCCAGGTCGGCCGCCCCGCTGTCCTGCGGCTCCAGGCTGACCACGCCGGGCCAGCTGAGAATCTCCGCGATCAGCGGATCGGGCAGCGAGCGGTTCTTGTCGTTGACGTGGACCGGGTTGCCCTTGCCCACGAAGCCCACGCCCGCGCCGCCCTGCCGCCCCGGCAGATAGGGCGCGTTCGGCACGGTCTCGACAGTCACGCCGAAGCGGCCGGGCAGCGAGCCCGCCAGCACCCAGGCGTCGTGGCGCGGGATATCGACGCCGCCGCGCGCCGGGATCACCTTGGCGCCCAGGGGCTCGAAGAGCCGCGCCAGCGACGGCGCGCACAGCAGGGTGACCTCGACGCCGCGGGCCTTCAGGACCGGCACGAAGCGGGCGAACATAATCTGGTCGCCGAGCCCCTGCTCAGGCAGCACCAGCAACGAGCGGATGGTCTCGCCGCGCCATTCCGGGAAGCTCAGCCGCTGGTTCCAGTCGAGGCGCGCGCGACGGTGCTCGTAGAGCGGCCAGCCCTCGGGATACTCGCCGTTCCGCAGCAGCAGGAAGGCCAGGTGCCAGCGCAGGAAGTCGTTGTCGGGATGGACCGCGCGGGCCTGGCGCAGGATGGATTCGGCCTCCTGGAACCGCTCCTTCTGCTGCAGGACGAAGCCGAGGTTGGCCGCGCCGGGCGCCGAGGGCATGACGCGCAGCAGGTTGCGGTAGAGCCCCTCGGCCTCGTCCAGGCGGCCGGCGTCGGTGGCGGCGATCGCCATGTTGACGATGTCCTGCTCGGTGAGCGGTCTGGACGTGGCGCTGGGCTCGGACACGGCGGCTTTCGAATGTTGCAAAACGAAGCGCCGATCTTTGGAGCGGGCCGGCCGCAATGACAAGCGTGGGCGCTGGATGCGCGCCGCGGTGCGGCTTCGTGCGTCAGGCGCAACGGCAGGACGAGGCGGGCGTCACTTCGACCGCGGCTTGCCCAGCTCGCGCCAGCTCTTCTCCTCGAGCTTGACGTCGAACTTCTTCGCCGCGCGCTCGATGCGCTTCCAGGCCTCGTCCCGCTCGGCGTCGCTGACGTCCTTCACCTGGTCGAATCGCGCCACGGCGTTGCGCACGTGGCTGGCGTCCTCGAGCGGCTCCTTGCGCTGTTTCGGGAACGCGAACTCACGTTCCGGAAGCGCGTCGCGCTTGTTCTCGTTGAGCTCCGCCATCGTCGCCTCCGCAGGGTCCTCAGCCCCTAACCCCCTCCCCGTCATCCCGGTTTCGCGCAGGGAAGACCGGGGACCCATGCACACGGATTTTACCCGGAAGGGACGGCGCGCGCGGCGCTCGGCGAGTTCCCAGACCCTCCATGGAACGGCGAAGCGCACCGGGACGTTCCCTTGATGCGCCGGGCTGTGCCCGTCGGGCATGGTCCTAGAGCGCAGCCGCTCTCGTCAGAGGCGGGCGACAATATTTCTAGGTGAGGAAAAGCCATGGCCCAGGTGGCTGGAACAGCGTCAGCGGACGTGCTTGTCGGCACGAACTCGTCGGATGTCTTTTCCGGGTTCGCCGGCAACGACACCTTCGTCTTCA
Organism: Phenylobacterium sp.; assembly: GCA_028291285.1. Next base: position 3,368 of record JAQGIJ010000066.1, read on the forward strand.
ACAGGGTGGGCGGCACACAGACCGACGTCGTCCTCGACTTCGGAGCTACCTATTTCGCCGCCGCCATCGCCGGAACCCAGGAGACCCCGCCGACCGGCAGCGCCGCCACCGGCTCGTTCTCCGGCTGGCTGAACCGGGCGCAGACGGAATTCGACTTCTTCGCCCAGGTCAGCGGCCTCGACCTGGGCGGCCAGACCCCCTCGACCACCGACAACGTCACCGCCGCGCACTTCCACCACGCCGTGGCCGGCGTGCCCGGCGGCATCGTGTTCGGCTTCATCGGCCAACCGAACAACGAGCTGCAGGGCGAGACCGTGGTGAACGCCGCCGCCGGGACCGTCACCGGCTCCTGGGACGCGAACGAGGGCAACGGCACCACCCTGGCCGCACAGGTCCCAGGGCTGCTCAACAACGAGCTTTACATCAACTTCCACACCACGGTGAACCCGGGCGGGGAGGTCCGCGGCCAGCTCATCCGGCAGGACGGCGGCCTCGACCAGGTCGACGTGAGCGGCCTCGGCATCAGCGACTTTCAAACCCTGCAGCTGATCACCACCGAGGTGAACGGATCGGCCACCATCTCGGCCAACTGGAACAGCCATCTGGTCCAGATGGTGCTGCAGGGCGTGCCGCTGGCCAACCTGTCCGCCGCTGATTTCATCTTTGCCAGCCCGGCGGCGGCGACCTCCGTCGGCACCCAAGGCGACGACGACCTGTTCGGCGGAGCCGGCGCCGATTCCATCGATGGGCAATCCGGGAATGACCGGGTTTTCGCCGCGGACGGCCCAGACACCGTGGTCGGCCGGGACGGCGCCGACACCATCCTGGGCATGGCCGGGGATGATCAGCTCTCCGGCGGCCCGGGCAACGACCTCGTCAACGGCAACGCCGGCGCCGACGTCGTCAACGGCGATGACGGCGCGGACACCGTCTTCGGCGGCCAGGGGAACGATACGATCTTTGGCGGCGCCGGCGCCGATCCCCACGTGAATGGCAACCGCGGGGACGACCAGGTGTTCGGCGGCGACGGCAATGACACGGTCTTCGGCGGACAAGGCGCCGACACCGTGCATGGCGACAACGGCGACGACCTGGTTTCCGGAGATCTGGGCAATGACATTCTCTATGGGGGCGCGGGCGCCGACCGCTTCGTGTTCCGACTGGGCTTCGGCAACGACTGGGTCGCCGACTTCAACTTCGCCGAAGGCGACCGCGTCCAGCTCGCGGCCGGGACGGCCTATACCCTGACGTCCTATCAGGGGCAGGCGCTGGTCACCCTGTCTTCGGGCGAAAGCATCGGCCTCGTCGGGGTGTCGCCAGCAAGCTTCACCTCAGATTGGGTGGTGTTCGCCTAGATCTTGTAAGCGACTGCTGCTCGGCGCGTCAGACAGGAGCGCCGGCCCCGCCGGCTCAGGCGGCCTTCTGCAGCTCCTGCTTGACCCGCTCGGCCAGCGTCTTGATGTCGATGGGCTTGGGCAGGAAGGAGATGTTGGCCTCGCCTTCCAGCAGGTCGGAGAACTCGCTCTCCGCATAGCCGGAGATGAACATCACCGGCGCCTCGCCGAGGTAGCGCCTGGCCTGCTTCAGGAGGTCCGGTCCCTGCATGCCCGGCATCACCACGTCGGAGATCATCAGGTCGATCTGGCCCGCATGGGCCTCGGCGAGCTCGAGCGCCTCCTCGCCGCTGGCCGCCTCGATCACCTCGTAGCCGCGGGCGCGCAGCAGCTTGGCGGCGACGCCGCGGACCGCGTCCTCGTCCTCGACGAAGAGGATGCGGCCGGCGCCGGAGAGATCGCGCGCCACCGTGCGCCGGGGCGCCGCCGGCTGCGGCGCGGGACCCACCATGGCCACCTGGTGGTGCACCGGCAGGAAGATGCGGAAGGCGGTCCCCTCGCCGAGCCGGGAGTCCACCGCGATCCAGCCGTCGGACTGCTTGACGATCCCGTAGACCGTGGCGAGGCCCAGCCCCGTGCCCTCGCCCACCGGCTTGGTGGTGAAGAAGGGGTCGAAGATCTTGTCCATCACCTGCGGCAGGATGCCCGGCCCGTCGTCGGACACCTCGATCAGCGCCTGGTCGCCCTGCGCGCCCGGATAGCCGAGCTCGCGCGCCTGCTCCTGGGTCAGGCGTCCGGTGCGGATCGTCACCTGGCCGCCGCCGTGGGCGCGCACGGCGTCGCGCGCGTTCACCGCCAGGTTCATCACCGCCGTCTCCAGCTGGCTGCGGTCGACGCGCACCTGCGGCAGGTTGCGGCCATACTCGGTGGCGAGCTTGACGTCCTCGTAGAGCACGCGGCGCAGCAGCACCTCGAATTCGCTGATCAGCTCGCCAAGGTCGAGGATCTCGCGCTGCACCGTCTGCTTGCGCGAGAAGGCCAGGAGCTTGCGCACCAGGTCGGCCGCCCGCGCCGAAGTCTGGCGGATCTCGTTCAGCCCCTCGTAGGACGGATCGCCGACGGGGTGGCGCGAGGCCAGCACGTCGAGCTGCATGAAGATGGCGGTCAGCAGGTTGTTGAAGTCGTGCGCCACGCCGCCGGCCAGCTGGCCGATGGCCTGCATCTTCTGGCTCTGGGCGAGCTGCAGCTCGATCTGCTTCTGCTCGGAGACGTCCACCAGATAGGCCACCCAGCGGCCGTGGGTGCGGGACAGGTAGAGGTGGGCGATGCGGCTGGGATCGTAAGCCAGCCGGACCTCCAGCGGCGCCGCGCCGGCGCTGGCGGCCCTCAGACGCTGGGCCGCGTCGGCGCGGGAGGCGGGCTCGATCAGCTCGCCGAACGCCTGGCCGGGCTCGCCGCCGCCGGCGACCGCCTTCAGCGCCGGGTTGGCCTCGACGATGACGGCGGCGAACGGATCCTCCCCGTCCAGCAGGGCCGCGCCGAACGGCGAGGCCGCGGCGAAGGCGTCCAGCACCTTGGGCGGCGGCGCGCTGGCGGAGGAGAAGGCGGTGATCACCTCCAGGGCCGCGGCCGGAAGCGCCAGCGTCCCGCCGGCCTCGGCCGGAAGCCGGATCAGGAAGCGGCGGGGTCCCAGCGGAGTCACCACCGCCGTGCGGTCCGCGCCGCCGACCTTCAGCGCCGCCCGGGCCGGCTCGCCGCGGCGCGCGGCGGCAAGCGCCGCGAACAGGCTGGCCGCGGCGGACCCGCTCTTGGGCA
>JAQGIJ010000071.1 GCA_028291285.1 Phenylobacterium sp.
GGCACGGCGGCGCTCTACGACGCCATCGAGCGCCAGGGCGGCGAGGACATGACCAGCCGCTCACCCGAATCCGAGCGCCGCGCGCGCGATTTCCGCTGATTTAGGCCCCTCGGCGGGGGGTGAGTACGCTTGTCGCTGTGGCGCGGGGCGCAGGAGGCGCCTAGGATGTGGCCAGCGACTCAGCCCTTTGCATCCTCGGGGCCGACGCCTGATTTCCAGCTGGGGGACACCATGGCCGAACCGAAGAAAACCAACGCCCTGCAAAAGCCGCTTACGCCGTCGTCGGAGCTCGCCGCCGTCGTAGGCTCCGCACAGCTGTCGCGGGGCGAAGTGGTCTCGAAGATCTGGGAGTACATCAAGAAAAACAACCTTCAGAATCCGCAGAACAAGCGCGAGATCGTCGCCGACGCCAAGCTCAAGCCGGTGTTTGGCGGCAAGGACCGCGTGTCCATGTTCGAGATGAACAAGCACCTCGCGCAGCACCTGAAATAACGCTGTCTCGCCTCGCCAGCAGGCGAGGTGGGTTGCGAGCTCAAAAGCCCGCGAGGCCTCGTGCCTCGCGGGCTTTTTCATGCGCGTTGCGGCGCGTCAGGTGGTCGCAGGTCGCTCCGGCTTAGGTTGACCTTAAGGCATTCGGCCTAAATCTTGCCTCCCCTAGGGGCCTAAGGTCGGAAGAGTCGGGGATTTTGCTGATGCAGTCCATTGTGGGACGTCGAGGCGTATTGCTCGGTGCTGGCGCGGCCGTGGCGGCGATGTCCGCGCCTGCGATCGTGCGCGCCCAGGGCCTCGCCGGCGTGCGGCGCGCCATGCTCCACAACCTGCACACCGGCGACACCTTCAACGAGGTCTTCTGGGCGGACGGGTCCTATGTCCCAGGCGCGCTGGCCGAGGCCATGCGGGTGATGCGCGACTGGCGCAACGGCGAAGAGCACGCCATGGACCCGCGCCTCTTTGACACCCTGCACGCCATCAACACCCGCCTGGGGACCAGCCAGCCCTTTCAGCTGATCTCCGGCTACCGCTCGCCGCGCACCAACGCCGCGCTGCACGCCCAAAGCTCCGGCGTCGCCGAGCACAGCCAGCACATTCTGGGCAAGGCCAGCGACGTCCGCGTCCAGGGCGTCGACCTGCGGAACCTGCGCAAGGCCGCGCTCGACGTCGGCGCCGGCGGCGTCGGCTACTATCCCGTCTCCAATTTCGTGCACGTCGACGTGGCCCGCGTGCGCCAGTGGACCGGCGCCTGACCCCAGCCGTTCCCGCCAGCCCTAATGCGGCGGCTGAATGTCGTCGCCGCTGTTGTCGCCGCCGGCCGCGCTGTTAGGCGCAGGCGGCGCTCCGCCGCTCTGATCGGCGCCCTCCTTCGTCGTCATGCCCACCGCCGCGGCGTCCTCCTGCACCTGGACGTCGGGGGCGATCTTCGGGATGGCGGCGGGCTTGGGCGCGGGCGGCGGTGCGGGCAGGGGCGGGGGCGGCGGCGCGGCGGCCATCGGCGGCGGCGCGGTCGTGATCTGCACCGCCTGAGCGTTGCCCTCGACGGGCGCGACGCTGCGCTGGCCGCGTCCGATCAGCACCCCGATCAGCAGGGCCAGCACGAGCGCGCCGATGAGCAGCAGGGTGCGGGCCAGATTATTCATGCGCGGAACCCCTTACGCCTGGGTCCCGCCGAGGACCCCGATTCGCTGCAGCAGCAGGCTGTCCCAACTATAGGGGTCGGAGCGGAAATTCATCGTCCCATCGGGCGAGGCGAAGGCTGTCCAGTAGAAGATGAAGACCGGCACCCGCTGGGTGAGGCGCGCGCGCACCGTGTCGCCCTTGTCGATGGCTGCGGCGATGGCGTCCGGCGTCCAGGTGGGATCGCCCGCCAGCAGCGCCTCGGCGAGCGCCCTGGGTTTCTCCAGCCGCACGCAGCCGTGGCTCGCCTGGCGCCCGTAGTGCGCGAAGGTGGTCTGCGTGGGCGTGTCGTGCAGATAGACGCCGTAGGGGTTGTCGAAGTCGAACTTGTAGCGCCCCAGCGCGCTCTTCGAGCCGGCCTTCTGCTGCAGGCGCACGCCGCCATCGTCGGTTTTGATCACCACGAAGCCGTTGCGGGCGAGGTAGCCCGGGCGCTTCTTCTCCTTCGGCCAGAGCTCCTTGGTGGCGATGGAGCTGGGCACGTTCCAGGGCGGGTTCAGCACTACCGAGTGCACCGTGGAGAGCAGCATCGGCGTCTCGTCGCCTGGCCGGCCGGACACCGCCTTCATCGACAGCACCGGCCGGTCGTCCTGGAAGAGGGTGACGATGGCCGCGCCCGAGTTCACCTGCAGCCGGGTGGCCGGCATGGTGGGCGGAAGCCAGCGCCAGCGCTCCAGGTTGGCGATGATCTGCAGCACGCGCTGGCCGACCGGCTGGTTCAGCGCGCTCAGCGTCTCGGCGGTCACCACGCCGTCGGGCTTCAGCCCGAAGCGCCGCTGGGCGCGGGCCAGGCCCTGCTGCAGCCCCTCGTCGAAGCTTGCGGGCCCGCCGGCCTCCACCGCCGGATCCTCGGCCGCCAGCCGCGCGCGCAGCGCGGCGACGCGCGCGCCCTTCGCGCCCAGGCCGAAGTCGCCGCCGGCCGGGACGGGCTTCCAGCCGCCGCGGCCGGCGATGGCGCGGTAGGCCGCCAGACCCCGGCGCAGCGCATTGTAGCCGGCGTAGGCCGGCGGCAGGCTGTCCAGCCACTCCTGGAGCCGGTCCGTGGTCGCGGCGGCGGCGAAATCAGGTCGCGGGTCATAGGGCGGCGGACGCACACCCCAGTCCTTGGGGAAGTCCGCCGGCTCGAGGCGGCCGACGTGCACCGCCTTGGCGTACTGGGCGAGCGCCGAGGCGAGTTCGTCCGGCGGGTCCTCGGCGCTGACGCGCCGCCGCGGCAGGCCATGGGTGTCGGCGGCGTTCAGCGTGCTGACGGCGATCTCGATCTGGCTGCGGCTGAGCACGGGCAGGGGGACCGGCGGCGGCAGCGGCGGCGGCGGAACGGCGGGGGCCGCCTCGCCGGGCAGGACCGGCGGAACGGCTTGACCATAGGCGCGCGCGGCGAGCGCGAGCGCGGGGAGGGCGGCCAGAAGGGTCCGCCGACGGATCGGACGGCGGGCGGGAAAGGTAGACATTGTAAGCTTCACGCTGAGAGAACGCGCCAAAAGCGAGTCCGCCCCCGCAGGATCGCACTTCTCCACAGCTGTTGTATCGGCGCGCCGGTCACACCTCCCAATCACACCTCCCAATCACACCTCCCCATCACACCTCAACGTCACCGTCGAACAGGCTCCGCGCGATCGTGCGGCGGAGAATCTCCGAGGTGCCGTCCGCCACGTGCGCCTTGCGCAGCGCCACATAGGCGTTGGTCAGCTGCATCTCGTTGGTGAAGCCCATGGCGCCGTGCGCCTGCATCACCCGGTCCACCGCCCGCGCGCCCGCCTCCACCGCCATCGCCTTGGCCATGGAGAGCTCCTTCTGGGCGCGAAGGCCACGGTCCAGCAGGGCCGCGGCGTTGCGCGCCACCAGATGGGCGGCGTGCAGGCCCATGGCTGCCTCGGCGAGGGAGAAGGCGACGCCCTGGTGCTCGGCGATGGGCTTGCCGAAGCTCTGGCGCACCTTGGCGTAGTCGACGCCCATCTCGAGCGCCCATCGCCCCACGCCGATGCCGCGGGCGGCGTTGTAGATCCGGCCCAGCGACACGCCCGACATGGCGATCTCGAAGCCGCGGTCGAGCTCGCCCATCAGCTGGTGCGGCTCGATGCGGACGTCCTCGAAGCGCAGCTGCGCCTCGTCGGCGCCCGCCGCGCCCCACATCTTGATCAGGCTCTCCACCTGGAAGCCGGGCGAGCCGGTCGGCACGAAGAAGGCGCTGATGCCCCCCTTCCGTTGCGCCGCCCGCTCGGGCGAGGTGACGGCGAAGACGATGGCGTAGTCGGCGTAGGGGCCGTTGGTGATCCAGATCTTCTCCCCGTTGAGCCGCCACCCGTCGCCGTCCTTCTCCGCCCGCGTCTTGATCATGGTGGCGTCGGAGCCCGCGCCCGGCTCCGAGAGGCCGAAGCAGATGGTGGTGCGCCCGGCCATCAGGTCCGGCAACAGGGCCTCGCGCAGCGCCGGCTGCAGCTTCGCCATGACGGCGCTCGGCCCCCGCGCCCAGTGGCTGAGCAGCACCTGGGCCAGCCAGTAGCGCGCGCCGCAGAGATGGAAGATCCGTTCCCAGCCGGCGAAATAGGCGAGGTGGCCCAGCCCCCCGCCGCCCAGGGCCTCGGGCACGCACATGGCGTAGAAGCCCGCCTCCGCCGCCTGCTGGCGCACCTCGCTCATGATCTTCCAGACCTCGGGCGTGGTGCGGCCGCGCTCGTCGTAGCGCCGGCGTGAGTTCTCCAGGAGGTCGGCGTGCCGCTCGTGAGTTGGGATCACCACCCGGCGCACGAAGCCGCTCAGCGCCTCGCGCACGGCCGCGATGTCGTCCGGATAGTCGAATGCGATCGCCGGCACTTGAGCCTCCCCGTCTTTGGTTGGCGAAACTCCAGCGCCGCGCCGGCCGATTGTCACGTGCTTTGTCGTGCGCGCCGGACCGCGGCCGTCCTCGCCGCTAGGCGGCACGGCGAACTCCATGCCATTGAACGTCGGACGACCGATCCGAAGGAGGGCGAATGGTTACGGGCAAGGCTTCATCGCGGCTGGTGATGCTCGACGGCCGCTTCGCGGATTTCGCGCAGGCCTTCTCCGCCGACTACGACGTGGTGGTCTCGACCCTCGACAAGGTGGCCGAGCTCGGGGCCAGGCGCAGCGAGGTCGCCGCCCTCGTCACGGCGGGCGACCGGCCCGTGCTCGGCGCGGCCGACCAGCTCCCCAACCTCGGCCTGGTGGCCCTGATCGGCTCCGGCTTCGAGGGGATCGAGGTGGCCCCGCTGCGGGCCCGCGGCGTCGAGGTCACCAACGCGGCGGGCGCCAACGCCGAGGACGTCGCGACCCATGCGGTGGCCCTGCTGCTGGGCCTCAACCGCAGCCTCGTGGAGGACGACGCCCGCGTCCGCGCGGGCCTCTGGCGGAGCGGCGGCCGCTTGGGGCAGATGCGCTCGATGGGCTCGCTGAAGGTCGGCGTCGCCGGCCTGGGCGCCATCGGCCTGGCCATCGTCAAGCGGCTGCAGCCGTTCGGCTGCGAGCTCGCCTGGTGGGGCCCGCGGCCGAAACCCGAGGCGCCTTTGCCGCGGCTGCCCAGCCTGGAGGCCCTCGCCGCCTGGAGCGACGTCCTGGTCCTGGCGCTCAGGGCCGACGCCTCCAACACCGGGCTGGTGGACGGCGCCATCCTGCGCGCGCTCGGACCTCAGGGGATGCTGGTGAACATCTCGCGCGGCTCGGTGGTGGACGAGGCGCAGCTCATGGCGGCGCTGCGCGTCGGCGAGTTGGGCGGCGCGGCCCTCGACGTGTTCGCCCAGGAGCCGGTCACCGACACCCGCTGGCGCGACACGCCGAACACCCTGCTGACCCCGCACTGCGCCGGCGCCGGCGACGCGGCGCGGCGTCAGATGATCGCCATGGTGCGGGAGAACCTTGACCGATTCCTCAGCGGCCGACCGCTGGCCAGCCCCGTGCCGGGCTGACGTCAGGGGCGTGCTCGACGTCCAAAGACAGGGCGGGGTCGACGAAAACAGCTGACTGTTCGTCACCTTGCGAAACGTCGTTCGCCGGGGGTGGCGCACCGCCAAGCCCTGGGGCAAAGGAGGATGTGACAAGGATTTGGGCGGAGGAGACCATGGGGTTGAGGGCTCTTCGTCGCGTGCGCGCGTCGTGACGCGGACAGTGGCGGCGCTGCGCGAGACCTGGCCCGACGAGGCCAGGGTGGCGCTTTCGCCGGAGGTGGCGGCGCAGTTCCAGAAGGCCGGGATCGCGGTGCGCCTGGAGACGGGCGCGGGCGTGCGCGCCGGTTTCACCGATAAGGCCTATGCCGCGGCCGGCGCGGAGCTCGTCGACCGTTCGGCGGCGCTCGCCGCGGCCGATGTGCTGCTGGCTGTGCGCGCGCCGGGGGGCGACGAGATCCAGGGGCTGCGGCCCGGGGCGGCCGTGGTCGGCCTGCTGGATCCCTTCCGCAATCGGGAGCAGCTGGAGGCGATGGCCGCACGCGGCCTGGCGGCCTATGCCATGGAGCTGATTCCGCGCAGCACGCGCGCCCAGGCGATGGACGCGCTGTCCTCGCAGGCCAGCCTCGCCGGCTATCGGGCCGTGATCGAGGCCGCCGCCGCCTACGGCCGGCTCATGCCGATGATGACCACGGCGGCGGGGACCATCGCCCCGGCGCGCGTGTTCGTCATGGGCGCCGGCGTGGCGGGCCTGCAGGCGATCGCCACCGCCCGTCGCCTCGGCGCGGTGGTCACCGCCACCGACGTCCGCCCCGCGGCCAAGGAGCAGGTGCAGAGCCTGGGCGCGCGGTTCGTGGCCGTGGAGGACGAGGAGTTCCGCGAGGCCGAATCCACCGGCGGCTACGCCAAGGCGATGAGCCCCGAGTACCAGGCCAAGCAGGCCGCGCTGGTGACGGACCACATCGGCAAGCAGGACATGGTGATCACGACCGCGCTGATTCCCGGCCGCCCGGCGCCGCGCCTGGTGACCGCCGCCCAGGTCGCTTCGATGCGTGCGGGCTCGGTGCTCGTCGATCTGGCCGTGGAGCAGGGCGGCAACATCGAAGGCGTGGCTCCCGGGGAGGTGATCGAGACCCCGGGCGGCGTTCGGATCATCGGCCTCAGCAACCACGCGGGCCGGGCGCCCGGGGACGCCTCGATGCTCTACGCCCGCAACGTCCAGGCCTTCGTCGCCCTGCTGAACCAGGACCCCGAGAAGAAGCCGCTCACCGAGGCGGAGGCCGAGATCCTGGCCGCGGCGCGCGTCGTCGCCGACGGCGAGGTCCTGTTCCGCCCCTCCAACCCCAGCTGACCCGCGAGGAGACCATGCCTTCCGCCCTTCCCGACGCAGATCTGATCGCGGTCTTCATCCTGGCCGCC
>JAQGIJ010000082.1 GCA_028291285.1 Phenylobacterium sp.
GCCGCCGCGGTCGTCCTCGATCCGCTCGAGCGGCGCGTAGCCGCAGCGGCTGTAGAGCTCGTGGCCCGCCAGGGTGGACATCAGCTCGACCGCCCTGAAGCCATCGGCGGCCGCGGCCGCCTCTCACAGCAGCAGGATCCGGCGGCCGACACCTTGGCGAACGAAGTCGGGATCGGAGTACATCGCCCGCACCCGCGCCGGCTCGCGTTCGGGATCGAGCAGGGCGGCGTCGCGGCCGGGCGTGTGGTCGCCGCCGTAGAGGGTGGCCCGCCGGCTCCAGCCGCCGCAGCCGGCGATGCGGCTCTGCGCCTCGAGCACGAAATAGGTTCCGTCGGCGATCAGCTGGCGGTCGAGGCCCATGATCATGCGGCTGGCGGCCACCTGCTCGGGGCTGAGGTGGCCGTTCTGCAGCTCGCCGATGGCGCGCGCCATCAGGGCGTCGAGGACGGGAATGTCGGCGGGCTCGGCCAGCCGGCTGGAAAACTCGGTCACGGTCACTCCGCGGCGCGCGGCAGATCTTCGCCGAGCGGCGGCGGCGACAGGGGCGGGGCCTTGCGGCCGCGAATCCGGTCGTAGCCGGTCTTGAGCCGACGCCGGACCACCAGAGGCGCCGCCAGCAACACCGGCGTCAGCACCAGGGTCAGCAGGGTGGCGAAGGTCAAGCCCCAGACCACCGCGCCGGAGAGCTGCACCCACCATTCGGAGCCGGGCGCCTTGTATTCGAGCTGGCCGGCCCGGAAGTTCGGGTGGACCTGGAACATCAGCGGCAGGAGGCCGACCACCGTCACCAGGGTCGTCAGCATCACCGGCCGGAACCGCTGGGCCGCGGCGCGCACGGCCGCCTCGTCGGACGGATGGCCCTGGCGCTTGAGCTGATAGAAGGTGTCCACCAGCACGATGTTGTGGCCCACGACGACGCCCGCCAGCGCCACCACGCCGGTGCCCAGGAACAGCACCGAGATGTAGTCGAAGGTGTGGATGAGGTTGATCTGCACGCCCAGCAGCACGCCGACGGTGGACAGCAGGACCGCAAACAGGGTGACCACCACGCCGTAGAAGCTGTTGAACTGCCACAGCAGGATCACGCCCATCAGGAACAGCGAGACCAGCATGGCGACGGCGAAGAAGCCCATCGCCTTCTGGCCTTCCTCGTCCGCGCCGCGGAACTTCCAGCGCACGGAATCGTCGATGCCGGCGGCGGGCAGCCAGGCCTTCATCTCGGCGATCTTCTGGTTGGCCGCCACGCCCGGCCGGGCGTTGGCCTGCAGGATGACCACGCGCTGGGCGTCGCGCCGCTCGATCTGGGTGACCTGCTGGGCGGGCACGCGCTTGATGAAGTAGCTGGCTGGCACGGGCCCCGCCGCGGTGGGGATCTTCAGCTCGTCGAAGGCCGCGACATTGCGGCTGCTGGCCGGGAAGCGCACGCGGATGTCGAGCTCCTCGTCGGAGTCGTCCGGGCGGTAGCGGCCGGCGAGCACGCCGCCGGTGACGAACTGGATCGCCTGGCCGACGCTCAGCACGTCGACGCCGTAGCGGCCGGCGGCGCCGCGGTCGACAGTGAGGTTCCACTCGATGCCCGGCGAGGTGCGGTTGTCCTCCAGATCGCGGTAGTCGGGGTCGGTGGCGAGCTTCGCCTTGATGCGGTCGGCCGCCTGGTCCAGCGCGACCGGATCGCGGCCGCGCAGCTCGACCTGCACGTCCTTGCCCACCGGCGGGCCGCTCTGAGGCTTGCGCATCTCGGTCTGCAGGCCCGGCGCGTTCTCCACCCGCTTGCGGATCACCTCGGCGATGTCGTCGCCGTGCAGCCCCTGCCGGCGCAGCGCCTCATAGGGCTGGAAGTCGACGCGGATGCGCCCGATGCTGTCGTTCGGCGCGTTCTGCGGCCCGCCGTTGCTGCTGAGCGGGCCGGAGCGCACGTAGAGTCCGTCGATCCCGCGGATGCCGACCAGCCTGCGCTCCACCTGCGCCACCAGCGCATCGTCGGCCTCGGGCGAGAGGTTGCCGCGGGCCTTCACATAGACCGCGACGTGGTCCGGGCTCTCGCGGAACAGGAACTCGGTGCTGTGCGGCGTGGAGGCGAACCACAGGATCACGGCGGCGGTGACGCCGAGCGCCACGCCCAGGCAGGCGAACGGCCGCGCGCTCAGCGCCGCGATGGTGCGCGCGTACCAGCCCATGAAGCCGGTCATGGTGGTCGGATCGCCGTGCTCGGACTTCTCGATCTCCGCCAGGCGCCCGGCGTCGACGGCCGCGGCGCGTCCGAACACCGATCCCAGCGCCGGGGTGAAGATCAGCGCCACGAAGATCGACGCGCCCAGCACGAAGAACAGGGTGAGCGGCAGGAAGCTCATGAACTTGCCGGGGATCGAGTTCCAGAACAGGAACGGCAGGAAGGCGCAGAGCGTCGTCAGCGTGCCGTTGACCACCGGCCAGAACATCCGCTTGCCGGCGGCGGCGAAGGCCTCGGCCTTGGGCAGTCCCTCGGCCATCTTGCGGTCGGCGTATTCCACCACGACGATGCCGCCGTCGACCAATATGCCCACGGCCAGGATCAGGCCGAACATCACCATCTGGTTCAGGGTCACGCCCTTGGCGTGCAGCATCAGGAAGGCGATCAGGAAGCAGACCGGGATGGCCGCGCCCACCATCAGCCCCTGGCGGATGCCGAGGCTCGCCACGACGATCAGCGTCACCAGCAGGGTCGCGGTGATCAGGCCGCTCTCCAGCACCACCAGGGTGCGGCTGATGAACTCGGAGTCGTCGTAGATGTAGCTCGTGCGGACGGTCGCCGGCCAATGCCGGGATTCGGCGGCCACCATCTGGCGGACTTGCCTGGTGGTCTCGATCACGTTGGCGCCCGAGCGCTTCTGCACCTCGACGGTGAAGGAGGGCTCGCCGTTGAAGCGGCTGAGCGAGGTCGGCTCCTTGAAGGTGCGCCGCACCTCGCCGATGTCGCCGATGGTGATCAGCCGGTCGCCATTCTTCTTCACCGGCAGGGCCAGGATGTCGGCGGCGCTGGAGACCACGCCCGGCACCTTGACCGAGAACTTGCCGCCGCCGGTCTGCAGCGAGCCCGCCGGCACCAGCTCGTTGTTGCGGGCGATCACCCCGGACAGGTCGCCGACGGTGACGTTGTAGCTCTCCATCCGCACGGGATCGATGGTCACCTCCATCATCTCCTCGCGCGCCCCGCTCACGTCGGCGGCGAGAACGCCGGGCAGGGTCTCCAGCCGCTCCTTCAGATCGCGGCTGACGCGGAACAGCTCGCGCTCCGGCGCGGGGCCGTGCAGGACGATGCCGATCACCGGGTCGAGCGAGGTGTTGGCCTCCTGGATCTGCGGCTGTTCGGCGTCCGGCGGGAAGCGGGCGCGGGCGAGATCGACCTTGGCGCGGACGTCGGCCAGCGCCTTGTCCTTGTTGAAGTCCGGATTGAATTCCAGCTCGACGACCGCGACGTTCTCGCGGGCGACGGCGGTCATCTCCTTCAGGCCCTCGAGGTTCTGCAGCTGCAGCTCGAGCGGCTTGACCAGCAGGCGCTCGGCGTCCTCCGGGCTGACGCCGGGGAAGGGCACGACCACGGCGACGAAGGGGATCTCGATCTCCGGCTGCGCCTCGCGCGGCATGTCGAGATAGGCGAACAGGCCGAACAGGGTGGCCAGCGCGGCGATGCCCAGCACCACCTTGCGCCGCTTGATCGCTCCGTCGATGAGGGCGCCGATCACAGGGCCGCGGCCTTCAGCCCGCCGCCCGGGCGACGCGGACCTTCTGGCCCTCGCTGACGTAGGACTGGCCCACCGTGATGATCCGAACCGGGCCCGAGAGGCCGCTGACCCAGACCCCGGCCGGCGTCTCCTCCACCACCGTCACCGGCGCGAAGGCGACGCGGTCGTCGGGCAGGACGTAGCGCACGCCCTGCCGCCCGGCGGCGTCGAGCACCAGGGCCGAGATCGGCGTCAGGTGGGCGGGACCGGCGCCGGCGTCGATCCGCACCTCGGCGGAGAGGCCTGAGCGGATGACCATCCGCGGGTTCCCGGCGGCGATCTCCAGGTGATAGGTGCGGGTTTGCGGGTCGGCGTCGTGGGCGATGTAGCGGACGCGGCCCTGGATCGTCTCGCCGGACACCAGCCTGGCTCCGGCGGCCGCGCCGACCCGGATCTTGGCGGCCGCGGTCTCGGGCAGGTCGCCCACCACCAGCAGCGGGTCGAGCTCGATCACCGTGCCGCAGGCCTGGCCGGAGGCCAGATAGGTCCCGATCTCGGCGTCGCGATGGTCGAAGACCCCGGTGAAGGGCGCGCGGATGTCCACCTGGGCGCGGGAGATCTCGGCCTGGCGCACGGCGGCCTGGGAGGCGTCGAGCCCGGCCTCGCTCTCGAGCACCTGGGTCTGCGAGCGGAAGCCCCGGCGGGCGAGCTCGGCGGCGGCCTGGTGCTGCAGCTGCGCCGAGCGCAGGGCCGCGCGGGCCTGATCGAGCGTCGCCTGGCGCGCGTCAACCGCCAGCCGGCAGAGCACCTGGCCCTTCTGCACCACCGCCCCCTGCAGCACCGGCGCCTGGGCGACCACGCCCGCGGTCTCGGAGCGCACCACCACCGTGCGGGCCGACTGGGTCCGGCCGCGCAGCACGATGCCATAGGGCCGCACCACCTCCGGAGAGAAGGTCACCTGGACCGAGGCCGGGCCGGGCCGGGCGATCGGCTTGGCATGGGCGGTGCTGGCCGACGCCCCGCCGACGTGGGTGCGGAGGATGAAGTAGAGCGCCACCGCGACGGTCACCGCGATCACGAAGACGTACTGGGATTTCATACGCATGGTCGTGTCCCGATCCCGCCTTCGGGGGACCAGCGCGCCTCCGTTCGCAACCCGCTGGATACCTCAGGTTATTGTTGGGGTTACATACCACCGATAGGCGAGCGACAACTTAATTCCCCGTCACTTTTCAGGGGCCGCCGGTGTTTTTTCCGCCCCGCGCTGCTATGGCAGCATTCGCCTGCGGCCGGTCGCGACCTCATGTCACGCTGCCGCATTTTGAACGGAGCCGTCGCCGTTGCGATACCTGCACACCATGGTCCGCGTGACCGACCTCGAGCGCTCGCTGGACTTCTACTGCAACAAGCTCGGCCTGGTGGAGGTCTCGCGCATTGACGCGCCGGCCGGCCGCTACACCCTGGTCTTCCTCAGCGCGCCCGGCGATGTGGAGGCGGCCCGGGAAAAGCGCGCGCCGACGGTCGAGCTCACCTACAACTGGGACCCGGAGGACTATGGCGGGGGCCGCAACTTCGGCCACCTGGCCTATGCGGTGGACGACATCTACGCCGTCTGCCAGCGCCTGCAGGACGGCGGGGTGACCATCAACCGGCCGCCGCGCGACGGGCGCATGGCCTTCGTCCGCTCGCCCGACGACATCTCGGTGGAGCTGCTGCAGGCGGGGCCCGGCCTGGCGCCGGCGGAGCCCTGGGCCTCGATGCCCAACGTCGGCGCCTGGTGATCAGGAGACCTTCATGTCCCAGTCCCCCGAGTCTCAGGCCCTCGCGCTCACCTCGCCCAAGCTGACCTTGAACGACGGTCGGCCGATGCCGCAGGTTGGCCTGGGCGTCTGGCAGGCGCCCGCGGAGGTCACCGCCGAGGTGGTGCGTGCGGCGCTGGCCGCCGGGTACCGCTCGATCGACACCGCCGCGGTCTATCGCAACGAGGCGGCGGTGGGCGAGGGCGTGCGGACCTCCGGCGTGGCGCGGGAGGAGATCTTCGTCACCACCAAACTGTGGAACAGCGCCCAGGCCTACGACGCCGCGATCGCCGCCTGCCACAAGAGCCTGGGCCGTCTCGGCATGGACTATGTGGACCTCTACCTGATCCACTGGCCGGCGCCCCGGCAGGACCGCTACATCGAGGCTTGGCGTGCGCTGATCCGGCTGCGCGAGGAGGGCCACGCCCGCTCGATCGGCGTCTCCAACTTCATGCCCGAGCACCTGCGCCGGATCATCGCCGAGACCGGCGTCAAGCCGGCCGTCAACCAGGTCGAGCTGCATCCGAGGTTCCAGCAGACCGACCTGCGCGCCTTCCACGCCGGGCAGGGGATGCTCACCGAATCCTGGAGCCCGCTGGGGCAGGGGAAGTTGCTGAAGGATCCGGTGATCGCGCGCATCGCCGCCAAGCACGGCAAGACGCCCGCCCAGGCGATCATCCGCTGGCATATCGATTCCGGCCTGGTGGTGATCCCCAAGTCGGTGACGCCGGAGCGAATCGTCGAGAACTTCGAGGTGTTCGATTTTCGTCTGGACGACGACGACCTGGCCGCCGTCGCCGCCCTCGACGACACCGGGGGGCGCATCGGTGGGGATCCGCTCACCGTCGATTTCTGAGCCGCGTCGCCGGCGTTAGGGTTTCGGCGAACTCGGTGAATCAAAAATTGGAACCGAGCCGCCGCGTTAACCTCGCGTTTACCGACACAGCCGAGTTTCACAACGTCTTCCTTGAAGACACCCCACCATCACCGACTTTTTCCAGCCCGGCGCTCGCGCCGGGCTTTTTTTCCGCGCCGCGACCGGGCGGACCCGTCGCCTATCAAATGGCTATGAAGAGCGGCCTCTGGCCGGGTTGCATGGCCGCGGGCCCTGGCGTATAGCCCCGGCCCTCGACGGCCCTGGTCCTCGGTAGCTCAGTTGGTAGAGCAGGCGGCTGTTAACCGCCGGGTCGCAGGTTCGAGTCCTGCCCGGGGAGCCATCGAGATTGTGTAAGTTTATGATTTTGCGTGCCAATTGGCTTCGCATCGGCGCGCCGCCCTAGCTTTCGCCCTAACATCGTACCGCGCAGGGATATCCTCGCCGTCGGGCGGGGAGTCGGCGGTTTTTGAAAAGGCGCGCTTCCGTTTTGCAGCTGGCTGCGACGTTCTGATGCGCACCGCCCGGATCATGTCCGAAACTCCCTCGTCTGGGACCGTGGGAATGCAGTGCCAATTAGCGTTGGCGCAACGCCGCCTTAGTCTCGGCCTCTGAGCACGCCGTTGCTGCCCTTCGATCCGTTCGGCCACGCCCCTGTCCTGCCCCACCTGAGCAGCCGGTCGGTCAACGAGCGGTGTGCGTGAAGGCGGCGGATCAGGAAGTGCGCGCGGCGGCGCACCTGGCGCAGCTGCGTCAGATGGTGGCGCATCTCGCTTTTGATGAGCTCGGCGTCCGCAGTCGAGGCCGACTCGGACAGGACGATGGCCCGGCCTTCCAGGACGCGGATATCCGAGTAGAACCGCAGGACGCGCAGCGCGGTGCGCCGGTCGAACAGGCCGATAGAGGAGGCGTTGTTGGTGAACACGACCGTGTCGCCCGGCTGAAACAGGATTTTCAGCAGTTGGCCGCCCGAGATCTGACCCGTCATCACACGCAGGCCGTAGGCGGTCTCGTACTCCAGCAGCCGATTGTGCAGGGCGCGCACCTCCATCAATATCGCCTGGCGATAGGTGCGGCTGGTGATCGACTGCTGCCTCTGCTGGCTGATTCGCGAGGTGACGTAGCTCGTCGCCGCGCTAAGCACGGCGGAGGCGAGAAGGGTGATGGCCGACACCGGCACGTTCATGGCCACATCCCGATCCGCGCTCTGGGGTCGCGGCGCCTGACTGCGACAAGGTCCAGGCTATCGGTGAAGCCTGGCCGGTCTTGGAGCGGCCTGCGGAAACTTGGCAGCCTTTGCTGCGCCACGCGCGGTCGAGGGGATTGAGCGGGCCGAGAGCGCCAAACCGGGGCGCTACCGTGCAATCCACCCTGGTCAGCCCCGGCCACAAGACGCCAGTTCGCCCGCTCCCAACAGACCGCGGTCCGCCCGGAGCGAACGGCGAAGGAGCCGTGAGATGCTACTCTTCTGGATCTTGGGACCGGGGCTGTACGCGTCGATGCCGTCGGACCTGGCGCTGGCCTGCTGGGGCGACACCATGCGATGGCTCGTCGCTACCGTGCCGGTCAACGCGCGAACGTCAGTCTAGGCGAGGTGAAGGATCGTCAAGCAGGGCTTCGATCCTACAAGCTAGGCCCTGAACGGCGCTGATAGGTGAGGGGGAGTTCCCCCGGCGATCGGCCGGGCGGTTCTTTACCCGGGATGGCAGACGGCCATGGTCTTCGAGCAAACGGGCTCCCGCCAGGAGCCGATGCAGCTTTTGATCGCGGAGATGAACCATCGCTGGTTCAACGGTCTGCAGGTGATCCAGGCGGCCTTGAACCTGTGCAGCCGGCAGGCCGCATCCCCGGATGTCATGCGCCGCAACCTCGCGGCCGTTTCGACGCAGATCCAGGCCATGGCCGCCTTGCACCGCCGGCTGACCCGCCTGAAGCGCGTCGGGGCAGGTCTCGAGCGCCACTGCCGGGCGCTCTGCATGGATCTCGCCCTGGCTTTCGGCCGTACGGACGTCCTGCCGAACGTAGCCATGGTCGACGCCGGGCTCTGCGCCCGCTCCGAGCAGCACCTCGCCCTTATCGTGGTCGAGCTGATGACCAACGCGCTGAAACACGGCCGTCCGCCGGCGTCCGGCGGGGTCGTCTGGATCCAGCTCCGGTTCCTCGGCGAAGCAGAACTGGAGCTGGTGGTGACCGACAATTTCGAACCGCCGGCGGCGACCGAGGCGCCCGCGCCGGTGATGGTTGCAGCCTTGGTCGAGGACCTTGGCGGCGATCTCAAGGTCTGCTGCCGTCCCACCTACCGCACCCGCGCGCGCTTCCCCATTCGATGAGGCCTCACACCTGTAAGGGATGAGGCCTCACACCTGTAAGGAACGAGGGGCCTGTCGGGCTTCCAACTCCTTGTAACGTCTCACACCCGCCAGGGTCTCGGCTGGTCGATAGTCGCGCGGTCGGCGGCGCCCATCAGCGCCCCTTCGGACCGAGGAGCGTGAGATGACCATGATGCCGATGTCCCGGCTGGCCCATTGCGACACGGAAGATGTCGCCATCGTCCCGGAGCTTGCGGACAGCCTCGCGCAGCTGCTGGAGTCCGCGCGTAGAGACCTCGACGACGATCACGAGGCGGCCAAGGCCTCGATCGCCCGGGCCACGATCCTGCTCAAGGTCGAGCTGGAGCGGAGGACGACGGCCGTCTTGCAAGAGGCAGGACCGGGCCAGCTGGCGGGATGGCAGGTGCACCGTCTGAGGGCCTTCATCGACGACCACCTGGACAAGACCATCCACATCACCGATCTGGCGAGGGTCGCCCGGCGAAGCGCCGCCTATTTCTGCCGCGCATTCAAGCGCACTTTCGGCGAGACCCCGCACGCCTACGTCGTCCGGCGGCGCCTACACCGGGCGCGGCATCTGATGCTCACCACGGACCTGGCGCTTTCGGAGATCGCCCTCAGCTGCGGGTTCACGGACCAGGCGCACCTCTGCCGGCTGTTCCGCCAGACTCACGGCCAGAGCCCGGCGGTCTGGCGACGCGAGCGGCGCGACGGGACGCCGCCCGCCCTCGTTTCGCAGGCCGCTTGATGCTTCCGCCTCGGTCGACCGCGCGGGCGGTCGGCGCGGCCGATCGCCGGGCCTCCGTCGGGGCGAATGGTCGCCGGCAGGTCATGGGCCTGAAATCGGCGGCAACTCCCTCCAATCCCGTAGTGGTGGCGAGCCCTAGGTTTGGGATCGCGCGAGCGGGCGCGGATCGGCGAGGGGACCTCATGTCTGTCTATGCCTCGTCAGGTCGTGGCAGATCCGGGGAGCGGCGGCCCGGTGCAGGCCTATCCCGACCGCTCGCGCGCCGGCTGCAGATGCGCGGTCCGTGCTCTTCCCCACGAGCCGCCGCCGGTCGGTTGACCTTGCTCAGCCTGCTGGGCCTCGGCGGCTGCGACCCGGGCGCGCCCTCGCTCACCCTCGTAGGCTCCTACTTTCCGGCCTGGATCCTGTGTTCGCTGATCGGCGTCGCGGTCGGCCTCGCGGCGCGGGTCGTCCTTTCGGCGACGCGGTTGGCGGAGACCGCCGCCTATCCCCTGATCGTCTGCATCGCGAGCGGCGTCATCGCCGGAATCGCGGCCTGGCTGGTCTTCTACCGAGGGTGAGGACTGTGAAGGCTGCAGGCGTCAAGCGCATATTCCCCATCGCCAGGCTGGTCACGCTGGCGCTGGTCGTGGGCGCGGCGGGCCTGGGCGTCTACGCCTTCTCCGCGGGCGGCGCGCGACCATCCTCGGACGACGCATCGATCGATGCCGACACCATCCATGTCGCGGCGACTGTCGGCGGCCGGATCGTCGACATCGGGGTGGTCGAGAACGGCGGGGTCCGGCGCGGCGACCTCCTTTTCCAGATCGATCCCGTGCCCTACGCGTACGCCGTCGCTCAGGCCAAGGCTGACCTGGCGGCGGCGGAGGCGCAGCTCGGCAGCCGGCGGCGGATGGTGTCCACGCAGCGCTCCAACACCCTCGTCACCAGCGACGATGCGCGGAACGCGGCGACCAATCTGGCGCTGGCGAACCGCACGGTGGAGCGTCTCCGTCCGCTGGCGGCGCAAGGCTACGTCCCCCGGCAGCAGCTCGACCAGGCCGAAACCCAGGCGCGCGACGCCGCCACCCGGCTGCGCCAGGCTGCGCAGCAGCACGCCGCGGCGGTGGTCGCCGTCGATACCGATGAGGCGGCCCGGGCGGAGATCGAGGCGCGGCGCGCGGCGCTGAACCTGGCTGAGCGGCATCTGCAGGACACCACCGTCCGGGCCACCCACAATGGCTGGGTGGTCGGCCTGACCGCCGCATCCGGCGAGATGGTGAGCCCGGGCCAGAGCCTCTTTACCCTGATCGACGCCGACGACTGGTTCGCTGTGGCCAACTTTCGGGAGACCGACCTCAGGCCGGTCCATCCCGGCGACTGCGCGACGGTCTATTCGATGCTCGACCGCAGGCGGCCGATCGCCGGCGTGGTGCAGGGCATCGGCTGGGGCGTGCTCGACCAGGATCGCATCAACCTGCCGCGCTCGGCGCCCTATGTGCAGCGCTCGCTCGACTGGGTTCGGGTCGCCCAGCGCTTTCCCGTCAGGGTGCGCCTGCGCGCCCCGCCGCCCGAGCTGGCCCGGCTCGGCGCCAGCGCCGTCGTGGAGATCAAGCATGGCGCGGCCTGCCGCTGAGCGCGGGAGCAGATTTGGCGCCTGGCTGGGCGAGCAGCTGGCGCCCGCGCCCGGCCGCTTCGCCTTCGCGGCGAAGCTGGCCGCGATCTGCACGATCACCGCGGTGGCGACCGCGATCTATCGCACCCCGGACCCGGCGCTTGCAGCCTACCTAGCCTTCTTCCTCAATGCCCGGGACCGGGTCACGAGCCTGCTCCTGGAGGTCGTCCTGACGCTCCTCGTTGCGATCCTGCTCGGGATCATCCTGGCGACGGCGATGCTCGTGCTCGACCACGCGGCTTGGCGCGTGGGCGCGATCGCTGCGCTCTCCTTCGGCCTGCTGTTCCTGGCCTCGGCCAGCAAGCTAAAGCCGCTCGCGGCGATCTTCGGGCTAATCCTCGGCTACGGCCTCGACAAGCTCGGCCAGATCCAGGTGGGCGAGGCGGCGACCCGGCTGCTGCTGTACACTTGGCTGTTCGCGGCCATGCCGGCGC
>JAQGIJ010000088.1 GCA_028291285.1 Phenylobacterium sp.
CTGACGATGGACGAGTACTTCAGCGCGCGGATGATCTCCGATCCGCTGTGCCTGTTCGACTACACCATGGAGTCCGACGGGGCGATCGCGGTGATCACCGTCTCGGCCGAGCGCGCCAAGGACCTGAGGCAGAAGCCGATCTACATCATGGGCTCGGCCACCGGCGGCGCAGGCCGCTGGGGCCCGGCGATCTTCGGCTACTACCAGATGCCCGACGAGTACTCGACCTCCTCCGGCCACCGCACGGTGGCCCGGCGGATGTACGACATGGCCGGCGTCACGCCGGACGACGTCGACGTGGCCCTGCTCTACGACCACTTCTCGCCCATGGTGCTGATGCAGCTGGAGGACTATGGCTTCTGCGGCATCGGCGAGAGCGGGCCGTTCGTCGCCGAGGGAAACACCAAGTACGGGACCGGCAAGATCCCGGTGAACACCCACGGCGGCCACCTGTCGGAGGCCTACATCATCGGCATGACCCACGTCAAAGAAGCTGTCGAACAGCTGCGCGGGGTCGCCATCAACCAGGTCAAGGACGCCGAGATCGCCCTCGTCACCGGCGGACCGGCCGGCGCGCCGGTCTCCGGCACGCTTCTGCGGAGATAAACAGATGAGCGAGACCCTCACCAAAAAGCCGGGCCTGAAGCGCGGCGTCGTCCCGCCGACCCTCGACGATCCCTACGCCGACGACCGGACCCAGCCGTTCTGGGACGCGGCGCTGAAGGGCAAGCTGATCTGCACGCGGTGCCTGAAGTGCGGCACGAAGATCCTGCCGCCGCAGCCGCGCTGCTTCGTCTGCCAGTCGAAGGACTTCGAGTGGATCGACCTGCCGGGGACCGGCACGGTCTACACCTATACGGTCGTGCGTCACCCGCTGCGCCCGGGCCTGGACGAGGTGGTGCCCTATGTCACCGCAGTCATCGAGCTCGACGGCACCCAGGGCGCCGGGGCGCGCATGCAGCTCAACATCGTCAACTGCGATCCGGAGAAGGTGCGCATCGGCGACAAGGTGAAGATCGTCTTCGACCGGGTCAGCGACACCTACGCCATGCCGAGGGCCGAACCGGCCTGACACCGACGGCGAGCGCCGCAACACCGACGCCGCAGCCGCAAGGCTGCGGCGTCTTCTTTTTGCCCGGCGCATCCGGTCCATTTTTGACATCTAACTCAAACGTGTCGCCTCAGAAACAAAGTATTATAAAATAACGGCGTTCGTTCCGTCGCTGCTTTTATACAAGAAAGCCAATAAAGGCCCTCCATTTAGTTAAATGTTTATCTCGGTACTGTGCCGATAAATCCACACTTCTCAAAAAGTGGCGCGGGTGACATTGACGTGTCGGAAAATCGATAAGATGTAAGCGCCGCTCCACCAGCGAATGCTCAGGTCTCCCAATCACCTGTTGCCGGTGGAACGTTCTGATTACCGGAGGGAATCCATGAATCTTAAGACGACGCTGCTCTGCAGCGTCTTCGCGCTGGCGGCCAGCTCGGCCACCGGCGCCCTTGCGCAGACCGCCGCCGCCCCGGGGGCCGCAGCGGAGAACTCGACCATCGAGGAAGTGGTGGTCACCGCCCGGAAGCGCGAAGAAAGCCTGCAGAACATCCCGGTGGCGGTCTCCGCCATCAGCGGCGAGAACCTCGCCCGGCAAGGCATCCGCCAGGTCGGCGACCTGACGCGCAGCGTGCCCAGCCTGAACATCCAGTCGAACGTGTCCCAGACCGGCACCGGCATCGTGGTGG
This sequence comes from Phenylobacterium sp., assembly GCA_028291285.1. The sequence goes on from JAQGIJ010000088.1 coordinate 1,741, forward strand.
CCCTGCGCGGCCAGCAGGCGTCCGACGTGCTGCTGAGCCAGAGCCAGCCGGTCGGCCTCTATGAAGACAGCGTCAACATCCCCCACCCGGTGGGCGCGAACATCGCCTTCTTCGACCTGCAGCGCGTGGAAGTGCTGAAGGGGCCGCAAGGCACGCTCTACGGCCGCAACACCACCGGGGGCGCGATCAACATCCTCACCCGCGGCGCGGACTACAGCGGCTACCACGGCTTCGTCTACGGCGAGGCGGGCAACTACAAGGACTGGAAGGTCGGGACCGCCGTCAACCTGCCGATCGTCCCCGACATGCTGGCGGCGCGCATCGCCTATCAGCACTGGAGCCGCCAGGGCTACGGCCAGTCCGCCGTCACCGGCCAGCACCTGGGCGGCGACCGTGACGACGACATCGCCCGCGTCTCGCTGAAGATCGACCCGACCCCGACGGTGAGCGCGACCTTGAAGGCCGAGTACTTCCAGGCCAACCGCGCCGGCAACCTCTTCCAGACCGCCTACCTCTACAATCCCGCGGTCACCGACGCAGAGTGGGCCGCCGAGGGCAAGCCCGGGGGCGTCGCGCCGTCGGTGCTGGTGGGCCGCTCGGGCAGCGACCTCTTCACCAACTACCAGGAGGCCAACACGCACGAGAAGCTGACCGGCTGGCACGGCGCGTTCGACCTGTCCTGGGACATCACCGACTACGTCCGCCTGCGCTCGATCACCGGCGTGCACCAGTTCACCGACCGGCGCAGCTTCGACCTGGACGGCCTGCCGCTCCAGGCGTGGGAAGTCGGTCTGGGCCAAGGCGGCATCGCGCCGGTCGTCGGCACGGAATCGCGCAACGTCCCGCCGGACCAGCAATCCAAGCAGTGGACGCAGGAGTTCAACCTCTCCGGCGCGGCGTTCGAGAAGCGCTTGAACTGGATGGTCGGCGCCTTCGCCGCCAGCGACAAGGCCAGCGGCGACCAGATCGCCTCGATCTATCCGGCGGCCCTGATCGCCCAAGGCGCCGGTCCGATCGACGTCAGCTTCAACGAGCTGAACGTCGGCAACAACAGCTGGGCGCTGTTCACGCAGAACGACTTCAAGTTCAACGACGTGTTCAGCATCACCGCGGGCGGCCGCTACACCGAGGAGCGGCTGAACCAGGACGTGGCCTTCTCGCTGCACAGCCTGACGCCCTCCGCGCCGGTGTTCATCTGCCAGGCTGGACCCAACAAGGGCACGGCCACGGTCAACGAGTCGGCGTGCGCGGTGCACCAGTCGGCGAAGTTCAGCGGCACCTCCTACCTGCTGAGCTTCAACTTCCAGTTCACGCCGGGCACGCTCTTCTATGTGAAGACGGCCCGCGGCTTCCGCGGCGGCGCGCTTCAGGTCAGGGCGCCGGACCTGCCCGCGGCGGCGCCTGAAATCGCCACCGACTACGAGATCGGCCTGAAGACCGACCTGTTCGACCGCCGTCTGCGGGCGAACCTGGCCGTGTTCCAGACCAACTACGACAACAAGCAGGAAACCGCGATCATCACCCAGAACGGCGTGCAGTTCACGCCGATCCTTAACGCCGCCAGCGCGCGGATCCGGGGCTTCGAGGGTGAGTTCACGGCCGCGCCGATCCGCGGGCTGACCCTGAACGCCAACTTCGGCTACCTGGACACCCAGTACCTGAGCTACCCCAACGCCCTGACCCGCTTCGGCACGGTGGTGGACGCCAGCGGCCTGCCGTTCGGCGCCACCTTCAGCGCGCCCAAGTGGACCTACAATCTGGGCGGCCGGTATGTGATGGACCTGGGCCCCGGCCAGGTCGGCGTCTCGGCCAACTACGCCTGGACCGGCAAGACGGCGGTCACGCCGCTGAACCGCGACCCGGCGCTGCCGCAGTCGCTGATCGACGAGTTCGCCGCCGCGCACGGCCTGCTCAACGCGAGCCTCGACTACACCCTGGCCGACCAGGGCCTGACCTTCTCGGTCTTCGCCACCAACCTGACCAACGAGACGTACCGCAACTACGCGCTGACCTTCGCCGGCGCGCCGTTCCCCTACGGCGTGACGACGACCACCCAGGAGCCCCGCATGTGGGGCGTCTCGGTGCGCAAGACCTTCGGCGCCGAATAGAACGAACGGACGGCCGGCCCGCGACTCCGCGGACCGGCCAGCTCCGCCGGATCCGGGCGCGTCCCCGCGGGCGCGCCCTTTTTTACGCCGGCTCGGTGGCGTCTTCGCCGACGCGGACGATCAGACCCGCGTAGCGCATCGGGTCCTTTGCGGTAATGATCTCGATCATCTTCTGCACCGGCAGGTCCATGGGATGCGCCCGCTCCGCCTCGACCACGCCCCGCTCGCCCAGCATGTCGACGAACTCGGTGCGCGTGAAGCCCGGGTCCAGGGCCACGGCGGCGATGTTCTTCTGCGACAGCTCCGGCGCCACGGCGTTCGTCAGCCGGCTGAGCGCCGCCTTGGTCGCGGCGTAGCCCAGCATCGAGCCCATGCGGATCGGCTCATTGCCGCTCGGCCGGGCCAGGTCGACCTCCACCAGGTCGCCCGCGCCGGAGGTCACGTTGATGATCACGCCGCCGCCTTGGGCCGCCATGTGCGGCGCCGCAAGGCCCATCAGCAGGAAGGGCGCATGGACGTTGGTGTCGTACTGGCGCAGCCAGACGTCGAACGGATATTCCCACACCGGCGCCGAGGAGCCGCGGGTATCGGCGGCGTTGTTCACCAGGATGTCGAGCCGACCCAGCTTTTCCACCGTCGTGTCGATCAGCCGCTTCAGGTCGTTGCGGTCGGTGACGTCGGTTTGCACCGCGATGGCCCGGCCGCCGGCCTGTTCGATGGCGTCCAGGGTCTCGCCGATCGTGCCGGGCGCCTTGCCCTTCTCCACCGTGCGCGCGGCGACCACGACGCTCGCGCCGCGCCGGGCGAGCTCGATGGCGAGCTGACGGCCGATGCCGCGGCTGGCCCCGGTGACGATGGCGACCTTGTCCTTGAGTTCCATGAGACGTCCTCCCGCGCCGCGTGCTGCGGCCTGTTGTTGTCCTTGGCGTCCGCGAGGCTCCTGCAAGGCGGCGCGCCCTGCAAGCTTCCGCTTCACCGCGGCGAGATGGCGATTGCCCGCCGATCCTCATTTCTGATACTCTATAAAAAATCTCAACGAAAGGGGGCGTCCTCTTGAACCTTGAGTCCACCGCGCAGGGGCCCGCCGGCGAAGCGGGCGGGGCGGCGAGCACCATCCGCTTCAGCGGCTTCGGCAACCTGCCGCTGGTGGCCGACGCCTATGGCTCGGCGGACGACCCCGCCGTCGTGCTGCTGCACAGCGCCGGCCAGAGCCGCCGCACCTGGCGCGCAGCCGCCCGCGCGCTCTCCGCCGCCGGCCGCTATGTGCTGGCCCTCGACCTGCGGGGCCACGGCGACAGCGGCTGGTCCCCGACCGGACGTTACGACCTCGACACCTACGCCCAGGACCTCCGCGCGGTGCTGGCCCAGTTGCCCATCCGGCCGGTGGTGGTCGGCGCCTCCCTCGGCGGGCTGATCGCCATGGCCGCCCTGGACGGCGAGGGCGAGGCCCTGGCTAGCGGCCTGGTGCTGGTGGACGCCACCCCCTGGATGGACGTGCAGGCGAGCGCCGGCATGGGCGCCGTGCTGCGGCGGCACGGCGAAGGCTTCGCCGACCTCGAGGCGGCGCGCGCGGCCGCCGCGGAGCTCTCGCCCGGTCGGTTTCCGACGGCCGAGGCCCTGCTGCCGCACCTGCGCCGGGAGCCGGACGGCCGCTACTACTGGCGTTGGGACCCGCGGGTGGCGGCCGGCGTCGACATGGCCAATCTCGGCCACCTGGCCGAGGCCACCAGCCGGCTCAGCCTGCCGCTCCTCATCATGCACGGCGAGGAGAGCCAGATCGTCACCGACGAGGCCATCTCCCGCTTCCGCGAGGTCCTGCCGAGCGCCGAGTTCGTGGAGGTCGAGGGCGCGGGCCACCTGGTCGCCGCCGACCGGCTGGACGCCTTCAACGCCGCCTTGCTGGAGTTCATGGAGCGGCGCCTGCCCCGCGCGCCGCTGAGCTTCGAGTCCGGCTCGGACCCGCGCGTGCTGCGCGACGCCCTGGGCTGCTTCGGCACCGGGGTGATCATCGCCGCGGCGCTGGATCCCGCCGGCCAGCCCATCGGGCTCACCGCCAACTCCTTCACCTCCGTGTCGCTGGACCCGCCGCTGGTGCTCTTCTGCCTCGCTAACAGCGCGGGCTCGCTGCCCACCTTCGACGCGGCCAAGGCCTATTCGGTGAACGTGCTGCACATCGGCCAGCAGCCCACCTCCATGCGCTTCGCCAAGCGCGGCGAGGCGCGGTTCGAGGTCACGCCCTGGGAGCAATGGGAGACCGGCGCGCCGATCATCACCGGCTCGCTGGCCAGCATCGAGTGCGAGCCCTACGGCCGCTACGACGCCGGCGACCACGTGGTGTTCATCGGCAAGGTGGTGCGCGCCCGCTTCGAGCCGAGGCGCGATCCCCTGCTCTTCTTCCGCGGCAAGTACCGGCGGCTGCACCTGCTGTAGGACGCAACAAAAAGCCCTCTCCCCGCGAGCGGGGAGAGGAGGGGCGCTGACCTACGCCGCCAACGCAAATTCCGGGCGCGGGAGGCGGAACAGGCGCGCCGCGTTGCCGCCGACGATGTCGGCCTTTTCGCGCTCGCTGATATCGATGCCGTCGAACAGGTGCGCCAGCACGTTCTTGGTCTGGCCGAAAGTGCCCTCGTGGTGCGGATAGTCCGAGCCCCAGAGCAGCGCCTGGTGGCCGGTCACGCTGCGCGCCATGATGCAGGCGCGGTCATACTGGAACGAGGCGAAGACCTGCCGCTGGATGATCTCGCGGGGGGTCATGGAGAGCTTCGGCATGACGAACATCTCGTGCGCCTCGTGGACCTCGTCCATCCGCTCGGCGAGCGCCGCCAGCCAGCTGGCGCCGGACTCGATCGCCGCCACCTTGGCGCCGGGGAAGCGGTCCAGCAGGCCGCCGGCGATCATGTACAGGATGGCCTTCTGCGCGTCGCACATCTGGATCGTGTAGTTGACGATCGCCCCGCCCGGCCCCTTCTCCTCGCGCACGTCGGCCCGGCCGGTGCCGGTGTGCAGCACCATCACGACGCCGAGCTGCTGAGCGGCTTCGAACACCGGGTCCCACTTGTCGGAATTGTAGTTCGGCACGCCCGTTGGGATGACGCTGGGCAGCATGGCGGCGGTGAAGCCGAGCCCCGCCAACCGCTTCATCTCCGTCACCGTGTTGGCGAAGTCCCGCACCGGCAGGATGCCGCAGCGGACGAAGGTCTGGACGTGGCCCTTGAAGAAGCCGTCGTGCCAGTCGTTGTAGATCCGGCAGCTGGCGGCCTCGGCCTCGGGGTTCTCGATGAGGAACGAGACCAGCCCCGAGCTCGGGAAGACGA
>JAQGIJ010000173.1 GCA_028291285.1 Phenylobacterium sp.
CCGCGACCCGCAGCACCCGCAGCGTCGGGTCGAGCACCATCCAGGCCGGGGGCGCGCCGTCCTCATCCGCGAACTGGGCGCTCACCGCCTGGTCCAGGTCCAGCACCCAGCGCAGGCCCAGCATGTCCTGCACGCCGGCGGCGGTCTGCGGGTCGCGGACCACGGCGAAGGCGGAGAGGCGGGCGTCGTCGAAGCTTGCGCGGTGCGCCGCCAGCGCCGTGAGCGCCGCGTGGCGGGCGGACTCCTCCAGCGGCAGGAAGGCCAGCAGGATGTAGCGCCCGGCGACGCTGTCGAAGGTGAATTCCGGGTTCGAGGGCGTCGTGGCGCGGAACCAGGGGGCGGGCTCGCCCGGCGAAAGCGGCATGACGGGGACCTCGCGGCGCGGTGGATCACGCGCGCGCCCGCGCGAGAGTTGTAGCGCCTGCCTTCAGAATGCTAACAACGACCCTTACATAAACAGTCCGATTCCAACGGCAAATCCCTCCCTTGACCGACGAGACCACTACCCCACCGGAAGACCGGCGCGGGGGCGTCGCCCCTATCGCCATCGAGGACGAGCTGAAGCGCTCGTACCTCGACTACGCCATGAGCGTGATCGTCAGCCGCGCGCTGCCCGACGTGCGCGACGGGTTGAAGCCGGTGCACCGGCGCATCCTGTTCTCGATGAGCGAGCAGGGGCACACGCCTGACCGCAGTTATGTGAAGTCCGCCCGCGTGGTCGGCGACGTCATGGGTAAGTACCACCCGCACGGCGACGTCGCGATCTACGACACCCTGGTGCGGATGGCCCAGCCGTTCTCGATGAACCTGCTGCTGATCGACGGGCAGGGGAACTTCGGCTCGCTGGAACACCATCGGCCTGCGTCTATGCGCGACACCGAAAGCCGCATGACGCGGGCCGCCATGGCCATACTGGCGGACCTCGACAAGGATACGGTCGACTTCAAGGACAACTACGACGGCTCCGAACACGAGCCCGTGGTGCTGCCCTCGCGCATCCCGAACCTGCTGGTGAACGGCGCCGGCGGCATCGCGGTGGGCATGGCCACCAACATCCCGCCGCACAATCTGGGCGAGGTGGTCGACGCCTGCCTGGCCTATGTCGACAATCCCGAGGTCAGCCTCGAGGACCTGCTGGAGATCGTGCCGGCGCCGGACTTCCCGACCGGCGGCGAGATCATCGGCCGCACCGGCGCGCGCCAGGCGCTGATGACCGGCCGCGGCTCGGTGATCATGCGCGGCAAGGCCAGCGTCGAGGAGATCCGCAAGGACCGCGAAGCGATCATCATCACCGCCATCCCCTACCAGGTGAACAAGGCCGCGCTGGTGGAGCGCATCGCCGAGCTGGTGCGCGAGAAGCGGATCGAAGGCGTCTCCGACCTGCGCGACGAAAGCGACCGCCAGGGCATGCGCGTGGTCGTCGAGCTGAAGCGCGACGCCAGCGCCGAGGTGCTGCTGAACCAGCTCTACCGCTACACGCCGCTGCAGACCTCGTTCGGGGTCAACATGCTGGCGCTCAACCGCGGCCGGCCCGTGCAGATGGGCCTGCGCGAGATGATCACCTGCTTCGTGGACTTCCGCGAAGAGGTGGTGGTCCGCCGCACCAAGTTCGAGCTCTCCAAGGCCCGCGACCGCGGCCACGTCCTGGTGGGCCTGGCGATCGCCGTCGCCAACATCGACGACTTCATCCGGATCATCCGCTCGTCGAAGGACCCGACCGAGGCGCGCGAGCGCCTGGTGGAGCGCGACTGGCCGGCTGGCGACATGCTGCCGCTGGTGGAGCTGATCGCCGACCCGCGCAGCGTGGTGCTCGAAGGGTCGCGCATGCGGCTCACCGACGAGCAGGCCCGCGCGATCCTGGCGCTGACCCTGTCACGCCTGACCGGCCTCGGCCGCGACGAGATCTTCGGCGAGGCCCGCACGCTGGCCAGCTCCATCCAGGGGTATCTGGACATTCTGGGCTCGCGCGAGCGGGTGATGGGGATCGTCCGCGAGGAGCTGGTGGAGGTGAAGACCAACTTCGCCGTGCCGCGCCGCACCGAGATCGTCGAAGGCGACGCCGACGTCGAGGACGAGGACCTGATCGCCCGCGAGGAGATGGTGATCACCGTCACCCACGGCGGCTATGTGAAGCGCACGCCGCTGGCCACCTACCGCACCCAGCACCGGGGCGGGAAGGGGCGCTCGGGCATGTCGATGAAGGAGGAGGATGCGGTCACCCGCGTCTTCTCGGCCAACACCCACACGCCGGTGCTGTTCTTCACCTCGGCCGGCAAGGTCTACAAGATGAAGGTCTGGCGCCTGCCGGTGGGCCTGCCGACCTCCCGCGGCAAGGCCTTCGTCAACCTGCTGCCGATCGAACCCGGCGACACCATCACCTCGATCCTGCCGCTGCCGGAGGACGAGGCGACCTGGGACCAGTTCGACGTCATGTTCGCCACCCGCTCGGGCGGGGTGAGGCGCAACAAGCTCTCCGACTTCGTGCAGATCAACCGCAACGGCAAGATCGCCATGAAGCTGGACGAAGGCGACTCCATCGTCGGCGTCGGCGTCTGCAACGCCGCGGTCAACGACGTGCTGCTGACCACGGCGCTCGGCCGCTGCATCCGATTCGCCGTGGAGGAGGTGCGCGTGTTCGCGGGCCGTGAATCCACCGGCGTGCGTGGCGTCCGGCTGGCGAGCGGCGACCAGGTGATCTCCATGGCCATCCTGCGCGCCGTCGCGGCCACGCCCGCCGAGCGGGTGGCCTATCTGCGCCATGCCTCGGCCATGCGCGCCGCGACCGGCGAGAACGGCGAGGGCGAGGAGGCCGCCGCGGCGCCTGAGGAGGAAGACGCCGAAGCCGCGGCCGAAGGTCCGGTGGCGCTCGGCCTCGAGCGCATCGCCGAGCTGGGCGCGGCCGAGGAGTTCATCCTCACCGTCTCGACCGAAGGCTTCGGCAAGCGCACCTCGGCCTACGATTTCCGCCGCACCGGCCGCGGCGGCCAGGGACTGATCGCCCAGGACCTGACCAAGCGCGGCGGCCGCCTGGCGGCCTCCTTCCCGGTCGACGAGGGCGACGAGATCCTGCTGGTCACCGACCAGGGCCAGCTGATTCGCACCCCGGTCACCCAGATCCGCATCGCCGGGCGCAACACCCAGGGCGTGACCATCTTCCGCAAGGGCGCCGACGAGCACGTGGTCTCCGTCGAGCGCCTGGCCGACAACGGCGAGGCGGACGCCGGCGAAGCGCCCGAGGCCGACGACGCCGGCGAGGCTCCGGAGGCCTGAGGCCTCTCCGACGGGGGGCGGGCGGCATGATCGGATCCCTGATCGAGCGCATGGTGAAGGTCGGCGACCTTACCGTGCGCCTGCCGGGCGGGCGCGAGCACCGGGCCGGCGACGGCAGCGGCGCGCCGGTGGCGATCCGCCTGACCCGCGCAGGGCTGCGGCGGCTGATCGCCAATCCCGGCCTGGGCCTCGGCGAAGCCTACATGGACGAGGACCTGGTGTTCGAGCAGGGGACCATCTGGGACCTGCTGGAGATCGTCGGCAGGAGCGGCGGACGCAGACCCAAGGGCCGCGGCGCCTGGCCCAAGCGGGCCCGCAAGGCGGTGCAGCGCAGGCTGCAGCAGGCCAACGACCGGATCGCCGCGCGCCGCAACGTGGCCCACCACTACGACCTCTCCAACGATTTCTACCGGCGCTGGCTGGACGCGGACATGCAGTACTCCTGCGCCTACTTCGCCCGGCCCGACATGACGCTGGAGGACGCGCAGGCCGCGAAGAAGCAGCATCTGGCGGCGAAGCTGCGCCTGGCGCCCGGCCACCGCGTGCTGGACATCGGCTGCGGCTGGGGCGGGCTGGCGCTGAGCCTCGCCCGCGACCATGGCGCAGAGGTCCTGGGCGTCACCCTGTCCACCGAGCAGATCGGCCTCGCCCGCGAGCGCGCGGCCGCCGCGGGCGTCGGCGACAAGGTCCGCTTCGAGCTGCAGGACTACCGCGACGTGACCGGGCCGTTCGACCGCATCGTCTCGGTGGGCATGCTGGAGCACGTCGGCGCGCCCAATCTGCGCCGCTACTTCGAGACCGTGAAGCGGCAGCTGGCCGACGACGGGGTGGCGGTGATCCACTCCATCGGGCGGATGACGCCGCCGGCGCTGACCAACGCCTTCACCCAGAAATACATCTTCCCGGGCGGCTACATCCCGGCCATGTCCGAGGTCGTCACCGCGATCGAGGCGGCGGGACTCTGGATCACCGATATCGAGGTCCTGCGCCTGCACTACGCCGAGACGGCCCGGGAATGGCGCCGGCGGTTCCTCGCCGATCCCGAGATCCCGGCGCTCTACGACGAGCGGTTCCGCCGGATGTGGGAGTTCTACCTGGCGGGCGCCGAGCTCGGCTTCCGCTACGGCACCC
>JAQGIJ010000191.1 GCA_028291285.1 Phenylobacterium sp.
GGCCGTTGAGGTTGGCGTCCAGCACCGCCGCGTCGATCGGCCGCTCGAGCAGGGCCATGGCCTCCTCCAGCTCGTAGGCCGGGCCCACCACCTCGGCCCCGGCCTCGGAGAGCCCGGTCTCCAGCTCCAGCGCCAACAGCACCGCGTCCTCGACGATCAGCACGCGCGAGCCCTTCAGGCTGCGCGGCGGGCGCGCCGCCGAGACGGGCTCCACCGGCCGGGGCGGTGCGACCACCGGCGTCGAGTCCGGCCGCGGGGCCACCGCCGAAGCGGCGGCGCCGAGGCGCGCCCGCACGCCCGAGGGGCGGTACTCGACCACCGCCTCGCCGTTCAGCTCGCGGCCGGTCACCTGCTCGAGCAGGGTCGAGCCGAAGCCGCGCCGCACCGGCGGAGAGACGGTCGGGCCGCCGCTCTCCATCCAGATCAGCTCGAAGCCGCCGTTGGCCAGGCGCGTCCAGCGCATGTCGACGTGGCCGGTCTCCACCGAGAGCGCGCCGAACTTCACCGCATTGGTGGCGAGCTCGTGCAGGGCGAGGGAAAGCGCATTGGTGGCCCGGGGCGTCAGGAACAGGTCGGGCCCATCCCAGCTGGTCTGGCCGGGCGCCAGGGCGCCGAGCTCGGCGGCGGCGATATGGTCGATGGCCGCGCCCCGCCAGCGGGCGGCGGTCAGAAGCTCGTTGGCCGACCCGAGCGCCTTCAGCCGGCCGGCGAAGTTCTGCAGGAAGGCGTCCAGCGAGGTGGTCCGCTTGGCGGTCTGGTAAGCCAGCGCCTGGACCGCGGCCAGCACGTTCTTCACCCGATGGTCGAGCTCGACCATCAGGGTCTGCCGCTGGTCCTCCTCGAGCTTGCGCGCGGTGACGTCGGCGATCACCCCGGAGACGGCGACTGGCCGGCCGTCGGGGTCGAGGCTGCGCGCGCCCGAGGCGCGGAACCATAGGGTTCGCCCGTCGTCGGGGCGGATGTGCCGGAAGTCGATCTTGAAGCTGCCGCCGTCAGGCAGGTCGTGCTCGCGCACCCGCGCCAGCAGCGGCAGGTCGTCGGGGTGGACGAAGCGGTCCCAGGCGCGCCCGGCCTGCGCGGCCATCTCGCCGGCGGGGACGCCGGTCAGCTCCGCCAGGCACGGGCTGATCACCAGCACGTCGCGGACCATGTCCCATTCGAATTGGCCCAGACCGGCGGCCTCCAGGGCCGCTTCCAGCCGCTCTTGGTCCACGCGTGTGTCCGCCTTTGCCCGTCCTGGCGCGGACCATAGGCCAAAGAGCCGGCTCCGCGCGAACAGGAACTGCGCGGCGCGCGTGGCGTTTCCAAGGCCGGGCGAAGCTCCGCTTTTGCGATGCTGGCGGAACTTGCCTATGCTGTCTCTCGTTCAGGCAGCGCCCCATGCTCGCCTTCGGGGTCTTATCCTTCGGAGACATCGATATGCCCGCCAACGCCGTTGAATACACCGACGAAAACGCCCCCGCGGCCAATGGCGCCGACGCCACCCGGATGGCGGCCGAGGCGCAGCGAGTCTTCACTGAGGCCCGTGGCAAGATCCAGCAGGCGGTGCAGGACGGGCTGGAGCAGCTGCGCGCGCAGTCGCGCACCTACGCCGACAACGCCGGCCAGCAGCTCGACCAGGCGCAGCAATATGTGACCGAACGCGTGCGTGAGCGTCCGCTGGCCGCGACCGGCGCGGCGCTGGGCGTGGGCGTGCTGATCGGCCTGCTGCTCTCCTCCGGCCGACGTTGATCTTCAAGAAGGCGCTCAGCCTGATCGCCGCCATCGCAGCGATGGCGGCGGCGGCGGCCGTCTGCGTCGTCGCGGCGGCCTATGCGCTCTACGCGCTCCTGCGCTACTACCTCGGGCCGGCGGGCGCCGCGGCGGTGATCGCCATCGTCTTCGCCATCGTGGCTGCGGTCCTGGCCTACGTCACCTTCCGCAAGGCCAAGCCCCGGGTCAGCCGGCGGGCCGAGGACCAGACGCTCACGACCCGGCTGATCGAGCTGGCGCGGGAGAAGCCGATCATCGCCGCCGGCGCGGCGGCGGCGGCGGGCCTGGTCATCCTGCGCAACCCCAGGGTCCTCGGCGCCGCGGTGACGGCCGCCATGGCCAGCGGTGCGCGCGACGCCGAGCGCCGCGACCGGCACGGCCGGCACGACCGGCGCCGCTGAGCCCCATCACATCAGCTTGAGTAGTCCACAGGCGGGAACGGCCGCGGTTCGCGAACGTTGACCTGCCGAGCGGGCCGACTGCCCGCGAGGTCAACTGACGCGCTTTCGTGCGCACATGGAGAACGCCTGATGCTCGGCTGGGCCCTGACTTTCCTGGTGGTCGCTCTGATCGCGGCTGTGCTTGGCTTTACGACCATCGCCGGCGCGGCGATGGGGGTCGCCAAGATCCTGTTCTACGTCTTCCTGGTGCTGTTCCTGGTGTCCATCGTCATGCACTTCGTGCGCGGACGCGGCGTACCCTAAGGCTCAGCGCGCCGGTCGCAGGACCAGGTGCGATACGGCTCGTAGCGCGAGCCGGTCCAGACCAGGGCGGCGATGCGTATCGCCGCCCGGTCGATGTCCACGAGGTTGAAGCCCGGCGGCACGCCGCGCTCGCGCACCGACAGCGTCCCCGCCCCCGCGGCGTAGGTGCGCCCGTCGCCATGCGGGTAGGGCCAGACGAAGGGCACGTGGATGTGGCCGGAGAGCACGAGGTCGACACCGCCCTGCGCGAAGGCCCGGGCGGCGTCCTCCCCACCCCAGACCCGGGCGGTCATCGGCCCACCGATCATCTCCGAGAGCGGATGGTGGCAGACCACGATCCGGGCGGCGTCCGCGGGCGCCTGGCCGAACCAGGCGAGCGTGCGCGCCACCTGGTCGCGCGCGATCTGGCCCTTCGACCAGTTGAGCCGCGGCTGGGCTCCGCGTGCGGTGTTGACGCCGCGCACCGCCACGCCCGGCGCCAGGTGGCATTGCTCGCGCGCCGGGCCGATGCCGGCCTCGAAGCGGCGGAACGGCGTGAAGATCCGCTCGGCGACGGCGAAATAGGGAGCATCGTGATTGCCGGGGGTGACCAGCTTCGGACGCATGATGCGGGAGAGCCAGTCCACGGCGGCGGCGAACTCGGCGCGCTCGCCGTAGCGGGTGAGGTCGCCGGAGACCACCACCAGGTCCAAGGGCTCGGCGTTGAGGTAGGCGAGCGCCCCGGCCACGGCCGCCGCGTTCT
>JAQGIJ010000342.1 GCA_028291285.1 Phenylobacterium sp.
GTCAGCCGGCCCTCGACGATCCCCAGCGGGGCGGCGTCCTCGGGATGGATCTCCACATAGGGCTCGGGCGTGTGGCGGCAGAGCTCGGGGGCCAGACCCGTGCGGGTCATGGTGTGCCAGTGGTCGCGCACCCGGCCGGTGTTGAGCGCCAGCGCCCAGGCGGGGCTCACGCCCTCGGCGGGGCCGGCCGCCGCCGCCGGGACCATCCGGGCGCGCCCGTCCGGCGTCTGGAAGCGGCCATCGGCGAACAGCCGTGACGTGCCGCCGGCCGCCGTCACCGGCCACTGGACCGGCTCGAGATCTGCGTAGGCGTCGGCAGTCAGCCCGGCGAAGGGCGCGAGGTTGAGGACCCGGCCGTCGTTCTCGTACGCCGTGAGCCGCGCATGCTCGCGGAACACCTGTCCGGAGGTGCGCCAGGAGAAGGCGTCGGTGAAACCCATGGCGCCGGCCACTTCGGCCACGATCCGCCAGTCGGCCTTCGCTTCGCCGGGCGCCGGGAAGAGCGCGCGCTGGCGCGAGATGCGGCGCTCGGAATTGGTCACCGTGCCGTCCTTCTCGCCCCAGGCCAGCGCCGGCAGCTTCACGTCCGCATAGGCCGTGGTGTCGGTCTCGGCCATGCAGTCGGAGACGACGACGAAGGGACAGGCCGCCAGCGCCTCGCGCACCCGCGCCCCGTCTGGCAGGCTGACCGCCGGGTTGGTGGCCATCACCCAGAGCGCCTTGATGCGCCCGTCGCCCACCGCGTCGAACATGTCGACGGCCATCAGGCCCGGCGCCTGCGCGATCCGCTCCGCGCCCCAGAACCGCGCGACGCGCGCCCGGCTCTCCTCATCGAAGTCCATGTGCGCGGCCAGCGTCGTGGCCATGCCGCCGGTCTCGCGTCCACCCATGGCGTTGGGTTGGCCGGTGATCGAGAACGGACAGGCGCCCGGCTTGCCGATCCGGCCGGTGGCCAGGTGGGCGTTGATGATCGCCGAGCCCTTGGCGACACCTTGCGCCGACTGGTTGGCGCCCATGGAGAACAGGCTGACGGTCTTCGGCGTCTCGGCGAACCAGCGGAAGAATCGCTCCAGGTCGGCCGGCGCGAGGCCGCAGTCGGCGGCGACGGCGGAGATCGATTGGTCGGTGCGGGCGAGCTCGGCCTCGACTTCGGCGAACCCGGCCACGTGGGCGGCGACGTAAGCACGGTCCACCGCACCACGGCGGACCAGGTCGGCCAGCAGGCCGTTCCACAGCCGCACATCCGTCTGCGGCTTCAGCGGCAGGTGCAGGTCGGCAACTTCGGCGGTGTCGGTGCGGCGCGGATCTATGACCACATGCCGCTGGCCGCGGGCCCTGGCGGCTTCCATCCGCCGGAACAGCACCGGGTGGGTCCAGGCGGCGTTGTGGCCGGAGAAGACCACCAGCTCGGCGAGCTCCAGGTCCTCGTAGCAACCGGGGACCAGGTCGGCGCCGAAGGCCAGCTTGTGGGCCACCACCGCCGAGGCCATGCAGAGCCGCGAGTTGGTGTCGATGTTCCCCGAGCCGATGAAGCCCTTCATCAGCTTGTTGGCAGCGTAATAGTCCTCGGTGAGCAACTGGCCCGAGACGTAGAAAGCGACTGAGTCCGGGCCGTGTTTGGCGATGGTCTCCTTGAAGCGACGGGCGACCAGGGAGCCGGCCTCGTTCCAGCTCGCGCGCTTCGATCCAATCATCGGATGCAGCAGCCGGCCCTCCAGGCCTACCGTGGCGCCCAGCGCACTCCCCTTCGAGCAGAGCCGGCCGAAGTTCGCCGGGTGCGCCGCATCGCCCGCGACCGACAGGCCGCGGCCATCCGGCTCGGCCTGGGCGGCGATCCCGCAGCCCACGCCGCAATAGGCGCAGGTGGTGCGAACCGGAGACGTCACACCTGCCCCAGCAGGATGCGGCCGTCGCGGACCTCGAGCGGGACGACGGGCGTGCAGCCCTTGCCGGCGTCGGCGCCCATCGCCTCGCCGGTGGCCAGATCGATGTTCCAGGCGTGCAGCGGACAGCTCACCGCATGGCCGTGGACGAGGCCCTGGCTGAGCGGCCCCTGCTTGTGCGGGCAGGAGTCCTTCAGCGCAAAGACGCGACCGTCGCCGGTGCGGAAGACGGCGACGTCGCCGGTCGGCGTCGGCACCCGCCGGGCGCCGCGGACGGGGATGTCCGTCACCGCGCCGACGTCGAACCACTGGAGGGGATCTCTCACGAGGGCGTTCATGCCGGGGCGAACTCCATACGGCGCGAGAGCGGGTTGAACTCCTCGGCGTGGCGTCCGGCGACGCGCTCGGCCCACGGGTCGATGCGCGAGAAGCGCTGGGAGTAGGCGAAGAGGTCGTAGAGCTGGCGCCGCCGCTGGGGGGTCTCGATCTCGGCGCGGATGCTCGCGAGGCCGACCCGGCCCATCCACTTGTAGATGCGCTCCAGGTACCAGCCCTGCTCGCGGTAGAGCTGGGTGATCGCGCAGATCGTCCAGATCGCCTCCTGTTCCGTGGCGACCTTGGTGAGCAGCTCGGTCTTCTGCACGTGCAGGCCGGCGGCGCCGCCGATCTGGATCTCGTAGCCGCTGTCCACGCAGACGACGCCGATGTCCTTGCAGGTGGCCTCGGCGCAGTTCCGCGGACAGCCGCTGACGCCGAGCTTCACCTTGGCTGGCGTCCAGGAGCCCCACATCATCTTCTCCAGCCGGACCCCGAGGCCCGTGGAATCCTGCGTCCCGAAGCGGCACCACTCGGAACCGACGCAAGTCTTCACCGTGCGCAGACCCTTGGCGTAGGCGTGGCCGGAGACCATGCCGGCCGCGTTGAGGTCGGCCCAGACCGCCGGCAGGTCGTCCTTTCTGACCCCCAGCAAGTCGATGCGCTGGCCGCCGGTCACCTTCACCGTCGGGATGTTGAACTTGTCGGCGACGTCGGCGATGGCGCGCAGCTCCGCGGGCGTGGTGACCCCGCCCCACATGCGCGGGACCACCGAATAGGTCCCGTCCTTCTGGATGTTGGCGTGCACCCG
>JAQGIJ010000253.1 GCA_028291285.1 Phenylobacterium sp.
CGCTCACCGAGCTGCACGGCGGCTGGGTGGCGCTGGAGAGCGAGCCCGGCTCGGGGGCCACCTTCACCTGTCACCTCCCCGAAGAAGCCCACGCCCCCACCGCGGTCCAGCCGGAGCTGGGATTCGCGCAGTAGAAAGCCCTCTTCCCGCAAGGAAGCCCTCTTCCCGCAAGGAATATGGCTAGTGCTGGCTCTCCGGCGTACGGACGATCAGCCCATCGAGGGCGTCGCTGACTTTGATCTGGCAGGAGAGCCGGCTGTTCGGCTCCACGTTCTCGGCGAAGTCGAGCATGGATTCCTCCATGGCGGACTTGTCCCCGGTCTTCTCCAGCCAGGCCTCGTCCACATAGACATGGCAGGTGGCGCAGGCGCAGGCGCCGCCGCAGTCGGCGTCGATGCCGGGGACGTTGTTCTTCACCGCCCCCTCCATGACCGAAAGGCCGGGCTTGACGTCCTGCACGTGCTCCGTGCCGTCGAACTCGATGTAAGTGATCTTGGCCATTAAGCCCCTCTACGCTCGCGCTTTAGGCGGCGACCTCTTTCATGGAGATGGACGGGTCCGCAAGCCTCGCCTTGTCGACGGCCTTGCGCTGGCCGATCAGCTGCCGGCCCATCATGAACTCCGGCGGCGAGTTGATCGCCTCCACCGACTGCAGCTGGTCGCCCTTCAGATGGAAGACGGCGAACTTGCCGCTGGCCGGCTCGCCGCGGATGACGATCTCGTCGACGTCGAAGGCGTAGCCGGCGATCTGCAGCTTCAGGTCGTACTGGTCCGACCATTGCCAGGGCACCTCGCCGGGAGGCGCCGGGCGCCCGGTGATGGCCGCCGCCGCCTGCTTGGCCTGCTCCAGCGCATTGGGCACGCTCTCCATGCGGAACATGCGCCCGTAGATCGGCATCGGCCGGTGCGCCACGTCGCCGATGGCGAAGACGTGCGGATCCGAGGTGCGCGCCTCCAGGTCGACGACGATGCCGCGCGCGGTCTCGAGACCGCTTTCGGCGGCGAGCTCGTCGTTGGGATGGGCGCCCACCCCGACCACGGCGGCGTCGCAGGCGAGCGTGCGGCCGTCCGCCAGCTTCACCCCGGTGACGTGGCCGTTCTCGCCCTCGAAGCCCACCACGGTGCAGCCCAGCTCGAAGGTGACGCCGCGGGTCTCGTGATAGTCGCGGAAGAAGGAGGAGAGGGCCTCGTTGGCGACCCGGGCGAGCAGGCGCGCTTCGCGCTCCAGCACCACCACCTCGGCGCCGAGAGCCCGCCCGGAGGCGGCGACCTCCAGGCCGATGTAGCCGCCGCCGACCACCGCCAGCCGCTTTCCGGGGCCCACGGCCGCCTTCAGCTTCTCGGCGTCGGCGGCGCTGCGCAAGAACAGCACGCCGGCGAGGTCCGCGCCCTCGATCGGCAGCGCGATCGGCCGGGCGCCGGTGGCGAGGATCAGGAAGTCGTAGGTGAGCGCGGAGCCGTCGGAGAGCTCGACGCGGCGCGGGCTGCGCTCCAGCTTCACGGCCCGGACGTTGGGGCGGAAGTCGATGGCGTTCTCGGCGTAGAACTCGAGCGGCTTAAGCGCCAGCGAATCGGCGTCCGCCTCGCCCTTCAGCCACGCCTTCGACAACGGCGGGCGCTGGTAGGGCGGGATCGGCTCCTCGCCGACCAGGGTGATCGGGCCCTTGTGGCCGTACTGGCGCAGCAGCGCCGCGGCCGTGCCCCCGGCATGGCCGGCGCCGACAATCACGACATGCGCGTTCGGATCGCTCATCGGCTTCCGATGCCGGACGCTGACAGCCGGGTCAATGCGGGAAGCGCGGTCGTCAGACGACCCGCTCGACCAGCATCTTCTTGATCTCGGCGATCGCCTTGGCCGGGTTGAGGCCTTTCGGGCAGACCTGGGCGCAGTTCATGATGGTGTGGCAGCGGTAGAGCTTGAACGGATCCTCCAGCTCGTCGAGCCGCTCGCCCGTGGATTCGTCGCGGCTGTCGACCAGCCAGCGGTAGGCCTGCAGCAGGGTGGCCGGCCCCAGGTACTTCTCCTGGTTCCACCAGTAGCTTGGGCACGAGGTCGAGCAGCAGGCGCAGAGGATGCACTCGTAGAGGCCGTCGAGCTTCTCGCGGTCCTCAGGGCTCTGGATCCACTCCTTCTGCGGCTCCGGCGTCTCGGTGTGCAGCCAGGGTTCGATCGAGGCGTACTGGGCGTAGAACAGCGTCAGGTCCGGCACCAGATCCTTGACCACCGGCATGTGCGGCAGCGGGCTGATCGAGATCTCGCGGCCGGGGACCTCTTCCCAGCCGTGGGTGCAGGCGAGCGTGTTGCGCCCGCCGATGTTCATGGCGCAGGAGCCGCACACCCCTTCGCGGCACGACCGGCGGAAGGCCAGCGTCGCGTCCATGGTGTTCTTGATGTGGATCAGCACGTCCAGGACCATCGGACCGCAGGCCTCGACGTCCACGTCGTAGGTGTCCCAGTGCGGATTGCCCGCGTCTTCCGGATCGTAGCGGTAGACGCGGAAGGTCTTGGTCTTCGCAGCGCCCGCCGGGGCCGGGTGATGCCTGCCTTTGACGACGCGCGAATTCTTGGGAAGCCGAAGCTCGACCATGGATGCGGGTTCCTATCGGCTCAGTACACCCGCGCCTTCGGCGGGATGTAGGCGATGTCGTTGGTCAGGGTGAAGTTGTGCACCGGCCGGTAGTCCATGCGCACCTTGCCGGTGGCGTCGTCGAACCAGGCCAGCGTGTGCTTCATCCACTGCTTGTCGTCGCGGTCGGGGAAGTCCTCCCGGGCGTGGGCGCCGCGGCTCTCGGTGCGGTTGGCCGCTCCGTTCACCGTCACGGCCGCCTGGCCGATCAGGTTGTCGAGCTCGAGGGTCTCCATCAGGTCGGTGTTCCAGATCATGCCCCGGTCGCTGACGTGCAGATCGGCGCGCTTGTCGTGCACCGCCTGCAGCCGCCTCACGCCTGAGATCAGGGTCTCGCCGGTGCGGAAGACGGCGGCGTCTTCCTGCATGGTCTGCTGCATCTCCAGACGCAGCTGCGCCGTGCCGAGCGAGCCGTTGGCCTTGCGCAGCTTGTCGAAGCGCGCCAGGTGCCCGTCCGTCATGGCGGGCTTCAGCTCGGGCTGTGTTTCGCCCGGCTTGATCGTCTCGCCGCATCGCAGCGCCGCCGATCGGCCGAACACCACCAGGTCGATCAGGCTGTTGGAGCCCAGGCGGTTGGCCCCGTGCACCGAGACGCAGGCCGCCTCGCCCACCGCCATCAGGCCCGGCACCACCTTGTCGGGGTCTTCGCCCAGGCGGGTGACCACCTCGGAGTAGAAGTTCGTGGGGATGCCGCCCATGTTGTAGTGCACGGTCGGCAGGATCGGGATCGGCTCCTTGGTGACGTCGACGCCGGCGAAGATTCTCGCGCTCTCGGAAATCCCCGGCAGCCGCTCGGCCAGGATCTTCGGATCCAGGTGGTCGAGGTGCAGGAAGATGTGGTCCTTCTTCGGGCCCACCCCGCGGCCTTCGCGGATCTCGATGGTCATGGCGCGGCTGACCATGTCGCGCGGCGCCAAGTCCTTCACGCTCGGAGCATAGCGCTCCATGAAGCGCTCGCCCTCGGAGTTGGTGAGATAGCCGCCCTCGCCCCGCGCGCCCTCGGTGATCAGGCAGCCCGCGCCGTAGATCCCCGTCGGGTGGAATTGCACGAACTCCATGTCCTGCAGCGGCAGGCCGGCGCGCAGCGCCATGGCGTTGCCGTCGCCGGTGCAGGTGTGGGCGCTGGTGCAGGAGAAGTAGGCGCGGCCGTAGCCGCCGGTCGCCAGGATCACCTGCTGGGCCTGGAAACGGTGCATCGTGCCGTCGTCCAGCTTCCAGGCGGTGACGCCGCGGCAGACGCCCTCGTCCATGATCAGGTCGAGGGCGAAGTACTCGATGAAGAACTCGGTCTCGTGCGCCAGGCTCTGGCCGTACATGGTGTGCAGCATGGCGTGGCCGGTGCGGTCGGCCGCCGCACAGGTGCGCTGGATCGGCGCCTCGCCATAGTTGCGGGTCATGCCGCCGAAGGCGCGCTGATAGATCTTGCCCTCGGCCGTGCGCGAGAACGGCACGCCCCAGTGCTCCAGCTCGTAGACTGCCGCCGGCGCGTTGCGGCAGAGGTATTCGATGGCGTCCTGGTCGCCCAGCCAGTCCGACCCCTTGACGGTGTCGTACATGTGCCAGCGCCAGTCATCCTCGCTCATGTTGCCGAGGCTGGCGGAGATGCCGCCCTGCGCCGCCACGGTATGGGAACGCGTTGGAAACACCTTGGAAATGCAGGCCGTCTTCAGCCCCGCCTGGGCGCAGCCCAGCGCCGCGCGCAGCCCCGAGCCGCCCGCGCCGACGACGACGACGTCGAACTTGTGGTCGATGAAATCGTAAGCAGCCATGGGTCAGTAGGCTCCGCCGCCGGCGAGGGCGACTTTCAGGATCGAGAAGATCGCCAGCGCGCCGGCGAGCGCGCAGACGAACAGGTTCAGCACCAGCAGCGCCGACTTGTTCAGGATGACGTGGATGTAGTCCTCGATGACCACCCGCAGCCCGCCGTGCATGTGCCAGAAGCTGATCCCCAGCAGCAGCACCATCAGCACCGCGTTCAGCGGCCGGGCGACCCAGTGCATCGCGAAGGCGTAGTCGCCGGCGGCCAGCCTCAGCACCGCGAAGACGCCCCAGAGCGTCAGCGGCACCAGCGCGATCGCGGCCACCCGCTCGGAGATCCAGGCGCCGACCCCGTGCTTGGCCGCCCCCAGGCCCCGGGCGCGCGACAGCGGCGTGCGATAGCTGACCATCAGAGCGCTCCGATCATGAAGGCGATCACCCACACCACCACGGTCGCCACCAAGGTGAAGGCGAAGACGAAGACCGAGCTGGCGTTGGCCGACTTCACCTGGAGGCCGTGGCCGGCGTCCCAGACCACGTGGCGGATCCCGTTCGCCAGGTGGAAGAAAAAGGAGAGCGTCAGACCGAACATCACGATCCAGCCGATCGGCGAGCCGAGGATCGACTTGAACCGGGCGTAGTCGTCCGGCCCCTTGGCCAGGGTGATGGCCCAGGCCGCGGCGATCAGCGCGCCCACATAGAGCGCGACGCCGGTGGCGCGGTGGGCGATCGAGGTCGCCATGGTGATGTGCCAGCGCCAGATCGACAGGTGCGGCGCCATCGGCCGCTCGCGGGGCGCCTTCGCAGCGTCGCTCATCTTCGTTGCCCTCAGTCCCTGCAGTCCCCGACGCCGCCGCTTTTAAGCCGCACCCGGGGAGTGTCAACGAAAGCGCCGCCCGGCCGCCCGGAGCCACTGCGCCGCCTTCGCGGATCCTGAACCTCCCTCCGAATGGCGCCTTGGCGCAATGCGTCTTTCCTGTAGGGTTCCTTCGCGGGAGACGAAGGATGCGGTTCGACCTGACGGACCTGAAGCTGTTCTGCGAGGTGGTGGATGCGGGCTCGATCACCGCCGGCGCGGAGAAGAGCGCGCTGGCGCTGGGCGCGGCCTCGACCCGCATCCGCGGCATGGAGGAGGCGCTGGGCGCGCGCCTGCTCACCCGCTCGCGCCAGGGCGTGACGCCGACCGAGGCCGGCCGCACCCTGCTGCGCCACGCCCGCGCCATCCTCGCCCAGAGCGCCAGACTGAGGGAGGACCTCGGCGCCTACGCCGGCGGCCTCTCCGGCGAGGTGCGGCTGCTGGCCAACACCAATGCGCTCGCCGAATTCCTGCCCGAGGCGCTCTCCTCCTTCCTGGCCCGGCACCCGCACGTCAGCGTCGACCTGGAGGAGCGGCTCTCCGACGAGATCGTCGGCCTGATCGCCGAGGGCGTGGGCGACGTCGGCATCGTCGCCGGGACGGTCGACATGGGCGCGCTGCAGACCTTCCCCTTCCGCTCCGACCGCTTCGTGGTGGTGACCAGCGCCGACCATCCGCTGGCGGCGCGCGACAGCGTCGCCTTCGCCGAGGTGCTGGCCCACGACTTCGTCAGCCTGGAGCGCTCCAGCTCGCTGCAGCGCTTCCTCGCCGCCAAGGCCGCCCGCGAGGGCCGGCCACTGCGCCTGCGCGTGCAGCTGCGCAGCTTCGACGGCGTCTGCCGGCTGGTGGAGTGCGGGGTCGGCGTCGGCGTGGTGCCGAAGACCACCGCCGCGCGCGCGGTCAAGACCATGGCGCTCGGCGTCGTCGAGCTCACCGACGACTGGGCGCTCCGGGAGCTGCGCATCTGCGTGCGCAACCTCGACGACCTCGGCCTCTACGCCCGCGAGCTGGTGGAGAG
>JAQGIJ010000272.1 GCA_028291285.1 Phenylobacterium sp.
GATCGACGATCGTCTTGGGATGGTGCGTGCGCTGGACCCAGGTCAGCGCGTCGCACAGCACCAGCCGCCCTTCGGCATCGGTGTTGAGGATCTCGATCGTTTGCCCGGACATCGACTTCACAACATCGCCCGGACGCTGCGCGTTACCGTCGGGCATGTTCTCCACGAGGCCACACACGCCGATCACATTGACCTTGGCCTTGCGCGCGGCGAGCACGTGCATGAGGCCGGCCACCGCGCCGGCCCCGCCCATGTCCCATTTCATGTCTTCCATGCCGTCGGCCGGCTTGATGGAGATGCCGCCGGTGTCGAAGCAGACCCCCTTGCCGACGAAGGCGATGGGCTGGGCGTTCTTGTCCTCCGCTCCATTCCAGCGGATCACCACGAGCTGGCTCTCGCGCACGCTGCCCTGGCCCACGCCCAGCAGGCTGCCCATGCCGAGCTTGGCCATGTCGCCTTCGCCCAGGATCTCCACCTCCAGTCCCAGGCTTTCCAGCGCCTTGACGCGGCGGGCGAACTCCGCCGGATAGAGGACGTTGGCGGGCTCGGAGACCAGGTCGCGGCTGAAGCTCACCGCATCGGCCAGCGCCGCCAGCGGCGGGAAGGCCGCCAGCGCGGCGTCCGCATCGCCGCCGACGATCTCGGCGCGGATCAGCGAGGGCTTCTTATCGGCCGGCTCCTTGGTACGGTACTTGTCGAAGCGGTAGGCGGCCAGCCGCACGCCCAGGGCCGCGCGGGCGGCGGGCTCGGCGTCGCCGTTCGGCAACTCGATGCGCAGCGATTCCAGCCCAGAATTCTTCAGCGCATTGTAGGCGCTCGCCGCGGCGTGCTCGGCGCCAAGGGCGTCGAAGGCCTCGCGCTTGCCCGCGCCCACCAGCACCAGCCGCGGGGCCTCGATCCCGGCCGGCGCGATCAGGTCCAGCGCCTGGCCCTTGGCGCCGGTGAAGCGGCTGGCGGCGACGGCCTGAGCGAGCGACCCCTCCTGCCCCTCGCCCTCGAACACGATCCGGGCCAGCGCCGTCTTCGGCGGCAAAGCGGTCTTGGGGGCGACGAACTCGATCTCCATCCGAACTCTCTCAGCTCCGAGTCTTGAAGGCCTGCCATGCGTCGCCGCGAGATGTGTGGATCACCGCCGGAGCGGTGGTTGTGCGGCGCGGCGGCGCATGGTTTAGAACAGCTCCGCGGCCGCGGCGCGGCAAAATCTCCCGGTGAGCCGTAATTCTTAAACGATGCGCCTGATCGACCGCTACCTGCTGCGCCAGATGTTGGGCCCGACGCTCCTCGCGACCGGGGCGCTCACCGCCGTGGCGCTGCTCAGCCAGAGCCTGGCGGGCCTCGACCTGATCGTGAACCAGCGCCAGAGCGCGATGGTCTTCCTGAAGATCACGGTTTTGTACATGCCGCAGCTGATCAACATGATCATGCCGATCGCTGTGTTCGTCGCCGCCCTGGTCTCCTTCAACCGTCTGCACACGGAGCAGGAGATCGTTGTCTGCTTCGCCGGCGGAATGAGCCGCTGGCGGGTGATCTCGCCCGCCATGCGCCTGGGCGCGACCATCACCTTCCTGGCCCTGATCATGAACCTCTACGTGCAGCCGGCGGCGTTCCGCGCGCTGCGCCAGGAGCTCTTCGCGGTCAGGACCGACCTCGCCGCGTCCCTGGTGCGCGAAGGCGAGTTCACGGAACCCGCGCCCGGCCTCACCGTCTACACCCAGTCCGTCGACGCGGGCGGCAATCTGCGCAACCTGTTCATCCATCAGATGAAGCCGAACGGCCAGGCCACCACCTACACCGCCGACCAGGGCCGGCTGGCCAAGCGGATGGGACGCGCGGTGCTGGTGATGCGTGACGGCTCGACCCAGGAGTTCTCGCAGACCGGAGTGCTGAACTATCTGACCTTCGACGAATACGTGTTCGACCTGTCGCCGCTCACCGACACCTCCGAGCTCGTGCACTACAAGGCCTCCGACCGCTATATGCACGAGCTCTTCTTCCCCGACCTCAGCCAGGCCTGGGAGCAGCACAACCGCAAGAGCCTGCTGGCCGAGGGGCACGCACGGATCGCCACCCCGCTCTACAACCTGGCCTTCATGGCGATGGCGCTCGCCGCCATCATCGGCGGCGGCTTCTCGAGGCTGGGCTACGGCCGGCGAATCGCCGCCATGGCGGCGCTGGCCGCATTGACCCGGATCGCCGGGTTCGTGGTGCAGGCCGCCTGCGAGGGGGACGTCTGGCTGAACGCGCTGCAGTACGGCGTGCCGCTGATCGCGCTCGGCTTCGCCCAGCGCAGCATCTTCCGCCAGCGCGCGGCCCGGCGGAGCCCGCACCTGCACGGGCGGGCCGGCGCGCCGCTGCAAGGGGCGGCCGCATGAGCCTGATGGGCGGCCGTATCGAGCGCTATGTGCTCGCACGCACCCTCGGCGGGGTGGGCTCGGCGCTGGCCGTGATCGGGGCGGTGATCGTGCTGGTGCAGTTCGTCGACCTCTCGCGCCAGGTGGGCGTGCGGGCCGACGTCGGGGCCGCCCAGCTGTTCGGCCTGACCATGCTGCGCGCGCCCTCGGTCATCCAGATCCTGCTGCCGTTCGTCTTCCTGTTCGGGGTGATCGCCGCCTACGTCGGCCTGAACCGCAAGAGCGAGCTGGTGGCGATGCGCGCCGCCGGCGTCTCGGCTTGGCGCTTCATCCTGCCTGCAAGCGGCGCGGCCTTCGTCGCCGGCGTGCTGACGGTCGCGGCGCTCAACCCGCTGGCGGCGACGCTGAACGCCCGCTTCGAATTCGACCGCGCCCGGATGATGGAGAACTACCTGCCCGGCGCGCCGAAGGACATCTGGCTGCGCCAGGGCGACGAGACCAACCAGATCGTGATCCACGCCAAGGCCCGCGACATCGTCGACGGCGTGGTGCGCCTGCGCGGCGTGTCGCTGTTCATCTACCAGAAGAACAAGACCGGCCGGCCCGAGTTCAAGCGCCGGCTCGAGGCGGCCGAGGCGCAGCTGATGCCGGGGTTCTGGCAGCTTCGCGATGTCCGCGAGGCCACCGCCGGCGAGAACTCCGTGCGCTCCGACAGCCTGTCGATCCGCTCGGCCCTGGACGCGGAAGCGGCGATGGAGCGGTTCGCCTCGCCAGACGCCATCGCCTTTTGGCGGCTGCCCGCGGCGATCCGCCTCACCGAGCAGGCGGGCTTCTCGGCCTCCGGCTACCGGCTGCGCTTCCAGCAGCTGCTGGCCACGCCGATCCTGTTCGCCGCCATGGCGGTGCTGGCGGCGGCGTTCTCGCTCCGGCTGGCGCGGCTGGGCGGCCTGGCGGGCCTGGCCGGCGCGGGCGTAGCTCTGGGCTTCGTGGTGTTCTTCTTCAACCAGTTCGCCGGCGCCCTGGCCAAGGGCGACATCATCCCGCTGTTCGCCGCCGCCTGGGCGCCGCCGGTGGTGGCGCTGCTGTCGGGTTTGACTCTGCTCTGCTACACCGAAGACGGTTGAATCGTTGGCCGGCGCGGCTATGGATCGGCAGCCGCGCCTTGGCTCGGCCGCGGGTGCGGCGCGAGAGGGGATCTTGAGTTCGATGAGTCCGGGTCGGCGCACGCCTTCCGTAGCCAAACGCGCCATGCTGGCCGGCGCCGCCGTCGCCTTCCTGTCGCATCATGCCGCCCACGCTCAAAGACCGCCCGCGCGCCACGCCGCGCCGGCTGCCCAGGCGCCGGCTGCGCCCGACGGCCTGGCGCCCGACGAGCTCTACATGGAGGACGACCGCATCACGCGCGACGACAAGGCCAAGGTCACGACGGCGGAGGGCTCAGTCGAGATCCGCTATCAGGGCCG
>JAQGIJ010000287.1 GCA_028291285.1 Phenylobacterium sp.
CGCAGAGGAACATGGGCGCGGCCCCGACGATCCCCGCCTCCTCCAGCCACTGCAGGTACAGATTGAGGATCGCCCGGATGTTCCAGAGCACGGGATAGTTGGCCGCAGAGATCAGCGTCTTGTTGACTGTCTCGGCGGAACCCAGGCCGTAGCCGAACAGCGGCGAATTCAGGAACGCGCCCCAATGCGCCTTCCAGATGCTGGTTCGGACGATGGCGTCCTCGTCGCTACGGAAGAAGCGCTCGACGAGCTGATCCCCGGCGAACCAGACAATCGCAAAGAGCAGGACCACGCCGATCAGGGTGACCACGAGAGCGCGGGACGCCTTCAGGGCGCCCGACGCGAGCAGGACCGCCAGGAATACGGCGGCCGACCCAAGGAACGCGAGCATGGCCCCACGGGAGGCGGTGTCGAGCAGGCAGATGGCGAAGGTGAGCGGAGCCGCGCTGATCAATATGTTGCGTGCGATATCGGCTTCGGCCCGCTGCGTGCGCAGGCCGCGCAGCAGTTCGGCGACGCCGAGGATCAGAAGCACGGCGAAGACGGTGCCGGCGGTGTTCGGATTGAGGAAGTGACCCTCCAGCCGGCGGCCGCCGCTCTGATAGACGGTCCCCGTCACCGCGCCCAGGAAGGCCCAGAGGCCGAAGGCGACGCCCACCAGCAGCAAGAGCTGCACGGCGAAGCGCGCGCGCTCGTCCCGTGCGCCGGTCGCAGCGCCCACCACAAAGATGCAGGCGAGCCCCAGGAGCTTGATGATCTCCATGGTGGTCGCCGACTTGTCGATGCTCGAGGCGCCGGGGAGGCCCCGACATAGGCCCAGACCGGGTGGGCTCCGCCAGGTGTCCAGGGGGTCAGGGTCCACAGCGCCACGAGCAACGTGACGGCGAACAGCACGGCCGGAGCTTCGAGGCCGCGCAGCCGTAGGAGGTCGTCGCGCAGCCGTGGGTGGACTAGCGCGGCGGCGAGGATCAGCGCCGCGACCAGCCCCATCAGCATCGAGGTGTCGCTGACCAGCGCGCCGTAGAACCAATGACCTGCATAGATCAGGGCGACGCCCCAGATCGGGAGCCAAGCTTCCTTCGGCGCCGGCCACAGTGCGGAACCGATACCGTCGTGGCGGCGGCCTCGCTCTTGCCGGCGCGTTTCCCCAAAGACCTCTGTCACGCCACGCCCTCGCCCCTGGGGCGGAAGAGAGCCCATCGCGCCACGCCGATCAATACGGCATCGGCGTTCTGCGCAGATCCGCCACGTCCTGTCCTCTGGCGCGGCCGCATGTTGGAAAGCCGTGCGACAAAGTCTCGCCTAACTGTAGCGCTTGAACGACGTCAGGGCAGGCTGGGCGACTCGGTCGCGGTCGGGGGATGACTATGCAAACGCGCACCACGCGCGCGGCCTTGGCGGGCGCGGCGCTCCTCGGGGTGATCGGTGGTGACTCCGCCCAGGCCGCCACACCCATTGGCAATTGGAGCGTCACGGTGCTCGCCACCGCGGCTGGCCGCTTGGACACGAGCGCCATCCTGGTCGCATCCGATGACGCCAGCCTGGTGATCGCCTGCGACGCCGGCGGGACCAACATCCTCCTCTCCTACCTCGACGCGCTCCCCATAGGCCGGGATCTTGCGGTGCGATGGCGCGTCGACACTGGGCCTTGGCGCCGTGAGAGATGGGAGGAGGGCCCGGATCACACCACCTTGTCGCCAGGCGCGCCCGAGGCGGACGCTGCGGTGCTGCGGCAGCTCGCGCGGGGCCGGCTGCTTGATATTACGGTCGGCTCCGCGGGTAGAAAGTCCGCCTTTGACTTGACCGGCGTGCGGCAGGTGTCGGCCTTGATTGGGACGTGCTCGCCGATGGCGCCGGCCGCCCGACCGGGGGGTGCGGAGGCGGCTCGTCCGCCGCCCGATGCCCGCTGATCCAATTCGGCTGTGTTCCAGGCCGTCGCTGACGCTTTCGGACCGGGAGGCGGGCGACGGCGCTCACCACCCGCGGACCACGCCCACGGCCGTCAATGCCGCCCAGAGCACCGCGGCCGCCAGCGCAAGGGCGATGAGCAGCCCGATCCCCAGCAGGATCTCCGCGGCGCCCTCGGCGGCGAAGGAAAGCATCGGGTGCGGCTGATGTCGGAAGTGCGCGTAGCGCTCGGAAAGACCTAGCCTCATCATCGCCTCGCCCTCCTTGGAGGGGAGCGTCGCGCCCACGATCGAGTGCGGCGCCGTTGATCTATAACGCGAGCTCGGCCGCTAGGATCCTGCCTCGGCGGTCACAACGCAGGAGGGCGGCTCTCCTGGCGCATCCTGCGCCGGCCGAGACCGTCAGACCTCTGGAGCAGACGGTGGCTCGGACCAGGCGTAGGCCACTTCCATGAGCGTTCCTTGCTCGCGGGCGTCTTCCCGTTGAGCGATCAGCTTGCCGCCGAGCTGCTCATACAGCGACCTGGCGGGGATGTTTTCCCGGGGCACCCAGAGGGTGAAGCCCATCAGTCCGCGCTCGGCGAGGTCGCTCATCATCGCGCTCATGAGCCGCGTGCCCAGGCTGCGTCGTTGATGCGCCTTGAGGACGTAGACGGCGGCGAATTCGCCGGCGTAGCCCGCCTCGGCGAACTCCGCATTGCGTTGCTCGCCGCAGGAGCCGAAGGCGACAAGCTCACCCGCACGCTCGGCGACATAGGTCGTCGCCAGGTATCCGGTTTCACCCGAAAGGATGCGGCGCCAGGCGGCCGTTCTCGCGTCCGACGTCAGCGCGTCCAGCATCTGCTCGGACATCAGGCCGATATAGGTCTCGCGCCACGTGGTTTCATGGACGAGCGCGAGGGCCGCAGCGTCCGAGAGCGTGGCGCGTCGGATCGAATATTCCATCTGGTTCCTGATCGCCTGAGTGGTGACCCCACTCCTCGACCAAACTAGCACATCGCGCCACCCTGGAGTCGAAGGGCGCTCAGTTCAGCCTGGGCTTCTTCAACATCGCCGCCCGGTCCATCGAGCGTATCTCCACGTCGAACACGTCCAGGTCGCGCTGGATGCGCAGCGGGATGGTTGCGCCCGCCGGGCCTTGCGCCCACAGCCGGGTGTAGAACGCCGCCAGATCGGAAACCGCGGCGCCGGCCACGGCCAGGATGACGTCGCCGGCGCGGAGTTCCGCGCGCGCCGCCGGACCGCGGGGATTGACCCCGATGACCACGACATGCGCGGCGAGCTCTTGCGTCAGCACCCCCAGCCACGGGCGCGGCGGTTGCGTCGTCTTTCCGCGCGCCAGGTCGTTGAGGATCGACGGTAGAAGTTCCGTCGGGACGGACATGTTGATCGGCGTCGCCACGCCGCGGCGGGATTGCCGCTCCAGGCTCAGGGAGCCGACGCCCACCAGCTCACCCGCCGCGCCGATCAGGGCCGCGCCGCTCCAGTGCGGGTGCGCCGGCTCGGTGATGATCGCGTTCTCCAGCAGATACTCCCAGTAGCCGGCGAAGGGCATGCGGGCGAGAACACGCCCGGCCGCGGCGTGCGCGCGGCCGCCGGCGCCGCTGATGATGACCGGACTGGCGGCCTTCAGGGTGCGGGAGTTCCCGAGCGGCAGCGTCGGCAGCCCGAGCGGCTCCAGCGCCTGCACCAGCCCAAAGCCGGTCACCGGGTCGGCGCCCAGGACATGCGCGGGGGTGCGCGATCCGTCATTGCGCGTGAGGGTGACCTCCTCGGCCTCCATGATCAGATAGCCCATCGTCAGGACCAGGCCGTTGGGGCCGATCACGGCGCCGTTGCCGAGGCGCTCGGCCCCGAGCGACGCGGCCGTGAAGGCGTCCTGCGGGACCCGCGCCTCGAGGGCGACGACGGCGGAGAGCGCTCGATCGAGATCGAACGCATAGCCCTGCGCGGAAGGACGCATCCGAGCCTCGACCTCAAAGCCGTCGAACGGTGACGCCACACCGATCTCCTCCGCAGAACCTTCAATCTGGGGCCGCCGGACGCGGGAGCAAGGGGCAGGGCGCACCGGTCGCTGTGCGCTGCTCGTCGTTCGCGAAGGCGCGGACAGGCCGGCCCGCCGCGGCTATGATGCGCCTCAGAGCCCCGGAGCGTCCATGCCCGCCGCCGCCGCCGAAACCGAGACCTGGCCTGATCTCTCCTACGCGGCGTGGAAGGATACCGGCCGCACGCTGCATCTGTGGTCGCAGGTGGTGGGCAAGGTGCGGCTGAGCCAGACCCCGTGGCTGAACCACTCCTGGCAGACCCCGCTCTATGTGACGCCGCGGGGGCTCACCACCGGCCTGATCCATCACGCCCGCGGGGCGCTCGACCTCGAGTTCGACGTCTTCGCGTCCAGGCTTCACGTCCGCACGGCCGAGCGCGTCGCGGACCTGCCCCTGGAGGCGTGTTCCGTCGCCGACTTCTATGCGCGGCTGATGGCGCTGCTGCAGGCGCTCGACAGGCCGGTGCGGATCCACGCCGCGCCGAACGAGATGCCGGAGGCCACGCCGTTCGCCCGCGACCAGGCGCCTCGCACCTACAGGCCGGAAGAGGCGGTGCGGTTCTTCCGCGTGCTGTCGCAGGCCGACCGCGTGCTGAAGCGGTTCCGCACCGGCTTTCTCGGCAAGGCGAGCCCGGTCCACTTCTTCTGGGGCAGCTTCGATCTGGCGGTGACCCGCTTCTCGGGCCGGCCTGCGCCGCCGCACCCGGGCGGCGTCCCGCACCTGCCGGACGAGGTCACCCGCGAGGCCTATTCCCACGAGGTGAGCAGCGCCGGCTTCTGGCCCGGGGGCGAGGGGCGGGAGGAGCCGGTGTTCTATTCCTACGCCTACCCCGAGCCGCCCGGGTTCCGGAACGCGGCCATCCAGCCGGCGGACGCGGTCTACGACGCGACGCTCGGCGAGTTCCTGCTGCCCTACCAGCAGTTGCGCCTGGCGCCCGATCCGGAAGCCCGGCTGATGGACTTCCTGCACTCGACCTACGCCGCGGCGGCCGACCTAGGGCATTGGGACCGCCACGCCCTGGAGTGCGCGATGGGAGAGCCCGGTCGCCCGCGGGCTGTGAATTCCATTTAGGCGTCTCTCGTGAGGCGCCGCCACGGGCGGCTTCTCCGGTCGAACGGAGACGAGCGAGGCCATTTACCACAACTTAAACGTTTCACCTGCACTTGATTATTGAACGTTACTTTCGTCCGCAATCAGCAAAACGCTGACTGGAGTGCGGGATGCCTGAGGCTCATGTCGAATTCGGTGTAATTGGGTTCGTTGGTGAGCTTACCATCAGGACGATTACCGACGCACACCAGCGATTGTCGGCCGCCCTGGCCCACGCAAGCCCTGTCAAGGCGGAGGTCGCCGCCGACGCCGCCGTCGATCTCAGCTTCATCCAGCTTCTCGAGTCCGCGCGCCGCACGGCCGCCGAGACGGGGGTCGCCTTTGGCCTGGCGGCGCCGGCGGCGGGTCAGCTGCGCGAAG
>JAQGIJ010000319.1 GCA_028291285.1 Phenylobacterium sp.
TACGGGCTGGAGGCATGGGGCGACTATCAGGCCCAGCCTGGGTGGCGGCTCTCGGCCTCGCTGACGTATCTGGGAGAGGTGTTCGCCTTCAAGCCGGGCGCGAGCGCACTGCTGCCGCTGACCCAGGCCGCCAACGATCCGAAGTACCAGGCGCAGTTGCGCTCCTCGATGGACCTGGGGCCGAAGGTGACCTTCGACACGGCCCTGCGCTATGTGAGCGCCCTGCCCGACCCGAGAGTCCCCGGCTACGCCGAGCTCAACGCCCGCCTTGGCTGGGACCTGACCGAGCGCCTGCGGCTGTCGCTGGACGGGCGCAACCTGCTGCATGCGCGCCACGTGGAGTACGTGGCCGGAAGCGAGATCCCGCGCTCCGTCTTCGCGGACCTGCAATGGCGGTTCTGAGGCTCGGTCGCAGGGCGCGCCGGACAGCCGGCGCCATGGTCGCCGCGATCCTCGCCGCCACCGTGCTGAACCTCGTGGGCCCGGCGTCGGCGAGCGCCGAAGGCGCCTCGCTCGAATATGCCGTGAAGGCCAACTACCTCTACAAGTTCGGGCCCTTCGTGGAGTGGCCGCCGCGGGTGTTCGCCAGCCTGCAGAGCCCGTTCAACGTCTGCGTCTTCGGCGAGGACCCGTTCGGACCGGCGCTGGACAGCGCCGTGCGCGGCCAGTCGGTGGGCGGCCACCGGGTCGCTGTGCGCCGGCTCTCCAGCGTCAGCGGCGCGCCGGACTGCCACGTGCTCTACGTCGGCCGCTCGCGCAGCCAGTCGCCGGCGGAGGTGCTGAAGCTGGTCCGCGGCCTGCCGATCCTGACCGTCACCGACGAGGGCCAGGGGGTCGGCGGCGGGATGGTGCAGTTCGTGTTGCGCGACGGGCGCGTGCGCTTCGGCCTCGACGTCGCCGGCGCTGAGGCAAGCGGGCTGTCCATCAGCTCCAAGCTCCAGGCCCTGGCCACCAACGTCCGGCGCGGCGGCGGCTAGATCCAGGGCCGCCCGGCGCACGGCGGCGCTTGGGTTCGCGGCGCTCCTCTGTTAGAGGCTTCGCCCCATGACTTCGGGTCGGAAAGCTCTGCGAATTACTCGCCCGGCGTGACGCGGCCGGACGAGTTCCGTTCCAGCGCGCGCCGGGTTCACCCCGCACCTCACCTTCCGAACCAGGCTGGAAAGTTCCATGGCCGACGACGCTGAAAAGCCCCCTTCTGAAGTTAAGAACGGGCGCGACTACCGCGAGACCGTCTTCCTTCCCGACACCCCGTTCCCGATGCGTGCGGGCCTGCCGAAGCTCGAGCCGCAGATCCTCGAGCGCTGGGCGGATATCGACCTCTACAACGCCATGCGCAGCGCGCGGCAGGCGGCGAACGCCCCGCTCTACGTGCTGCACGACGGGCCGCCCTATGCGAACGGCGCGATCCACATCGGCCACGCGCTGAACAAGATACTCAAGGACTTCGTCGTCCGCTCCCGCTTCGCGCTCGGCTACGACGTCGACTACGTCCCCGGCTGGGACTGCCACGGCCTGCCGATCGAGTGGAAGATCGAGGAGCAGTACCGCGCCAAGGGCCGGCGCAAGGACGACGTGCCGGTGGCGGAGTTCCGCGCCGAGTGCCGCGCCTACGCCGCCCACTGGATCGGCGAGCAGATGCGCGAGTTCCAGCGTCTGGGCGTCACCGGCGACTGGGCCCACCGCTACGCCACCATGGACTATGCGAGCGAGGCGGCCATCGTCGCCGAGTTCCACAAGTTCCTGACCTCCAACCAGCTCTACCGCGGATCCAAGCCGGTGATGTGGAGCCCGGTGGAGCGCACGGCCCTGGCCGACGCCGAGGTCGAGTACCACGACCACGTCAGCCCCACGGTCTGGGTGAAGTTCCCGGTGGTCGAAGGATCCGACGCTGCGCGCGGCGCCTCGGTGGTGATCTGGACCACCACCCCCTGGACGATCCCGGCCAACCGCGCGGTCAGCTACACTCCGGCCATCGCCTACGCCGTCTACCAGGTCGAGGCGATGGAGGAGGGCCTGGCCTTCGAGCCCTGGGCCCGGCCGGGCGACAAGCTGATCCTCGCCGAGAAGCTTGCCTCCGAGGTCATGAAGGCCGCCAAGGTCGCGCGCTTCCGCAAGGTCGAGAGCCTCGACGGCGAGGGCATGGAGCTGGCCCATCCGCTGGCCGGCCTCGACGGCTACTACGGCTTCGCCGTGCCGATGCTGGCCGGCGACCACGTCACCGACGACGCCGGGACCGGCTTCGTGCACACCGCGCCCGGCCACGGCGCGGACGACTATCTGGTCTGGCTGGCGCACGGCCATCGCGAGATCCCCGACACCGTGGATCCGGACGGCGCCTACTATCCGCACGTGGCGCTGTTCGCGGGCCTGAAGGTGCTGGAGACCGAGGGCAAGAAGGCCGGCAAGTTCGGCCCGGCCAACGACGCCGTCATCGCCAGGCTGATCGAGGCCGGGAATTTGCTGGCGCGCGGGCGGGTGGCGCACACCTATCCGCACTCCTGGCGCTCGAAGGCGCCGGTGATCTTCCGCAACACCCCGCAGTGGTTCATCCGCATCGACCAGCCGATCGAGGACGCGGCGCACGCCGGCCGGGGCCGCACCCTGCGCGAGACGGCGCTGGCCGCCATCGAATCCACCGCCTTCTATCCGGCCTCGGGGAAGAACCGCATCGGCGCCATGGTCGAGGGCCGCCCGGACTGGCTGATCAGCCGCCAGCGCGCCTGGGGCTCGCCGATGGCCATGTTCGTCGACAAGGCCACCGGCCAGCCGCTGCACGACGCCGCGGTGAACGCCCGCATCGTCGAGATCATCGCCAAGGAAGGCGCCGACGCCTGGTTCGTGCGCCCGGTCGAGGACTTCCTGGGCGGCGTCGACGCGTCGCGCTTCGAGAAGATCGAGGACATCCTCGACGTCTGGTTCGACAGCGGTTCGACGCACGCCTTCGTGCTGGAGGGCCGGCCGAGCGACCGCCAGCCGACCCACTCGCCCGCCGACCTCTACCTGGAGGGCTCGGACCAGCACCGCGGCTGGTTCCAATCCTCGCTGCTGGAGAGCTCCGGGACCCGCGGCCGCGCGCCGTTCAAGGGCGTCCTGACCCACGGCTTCACCCTCGACGAGAAGGGGGAGAAGATGTCGAAGTCTCTGGGCAACACAGTCGACCCGCAGTCCGTCATCAAGGACAGCGGCGCCGAGATCCTCAGGCTCTGGGCGGCCATGGTCGACTACGGCGATGACCAGCGGATCGGCAAGACCATCCTGCAGACCACCACCGACGCCTACCGCAAGGTCCGCAACACCCTGCGCTACATGCTGGGCGCGCTGGCGGGCTTCAGCGAGCCGGAGAAGGTGGGCGTGCCGGATATGCCGCCGCTCGAGCGCTACGTCCTGCACCGGCTCTGGACGCTCGATCAGGAGGTCCGCGCCGCCTACGAGCGCTACGCCTTCCAGGACGTGACGCGGGCGCTGGTGGAGTTCTGCCAGACCGACCTCTCGGCGCTGTTCTTCGACATCCGCAGGGACAGCCTCTACTGCGACCGGCCGGACAGCCTGCGCCGCCGCGCCGCCCGCACCGTGATGGACGCGGCCTTCGAGCGGCTGACGATCTGGCTCGCCCCGCTCATGCCCTTCACCACCGAGGAGGCCTGGACGATGCGCTTCCCGGAGGCCGGCTCCAACTGCCTGCGGGTGATCCCCGAGACGCCGATGGCCTGGCGCAACGAGGCCGAGGCCGAGCGCTGGGCGAAGGTGCAGGCGGTGACCTCGGTGGTCACCGGCGCGCTGGAGGTCGAGCGCCGCGAGAAGCGCATCGGCGCGGCGCTGGAAGCTGCGCCGCGGGTGCACGTCGCCGACCCCGCCCTGCTCGCCGCCTTTGAGGGCCTGGACGCCGCCGAGGTGTTCCGCACCAGCGCCGCCGAGCTCCTCGCCGACGACGGCCCCGCCGGGGCCTTCCGGCTGGCCGAGGTGGCGGTCGAGCCGGTCCGCGCCGACGGCTGCAAGTGCGCCCGCTGCTGGCGCATCCTGCCGGAGGTCACGCCGCCGAAGATGCTCTGCCTGCGCTGCGACGCGGCCGTGGAGACCTGGGACGCCGCGCACCAGACGGTGGCGGCATGAGGGGGGCCTCATGAGAGGGGTGACCAAGCTGGGGCTCGGCGCCTATGCGCTCGCCGCGCTGGTGGTCGTGCTGGACCAGCTCTCCAAGCACTGGATCCTCGAGGTCTTCCAACTGCCGCTGAAGGGCACCGTGCCGGTGGCCGGCCCCTTCCACCTGACCATGGTCTGGAACAAGGGCGTCAGCTTCGGCCTGCTGCGCGCCGACATGGACCTGACCCGCTGGGCGCTGGCGGCCTTCTCGATCACCGTCTCGGTGGTCCTGGCCGTCTGGGCGCGCAATGCGACGCGCGGGCTGGCGGCGGTGGCGCTGGGCCTGGTCATGGGCGGGGCGGTCGGCAACGTCGTCGACCGCATCCGCTTCGCCGCGGTCGCCGACTTCATCGATGTCTCCCGGCTCTATTTCCCATGGATCTTCAACGTCGCCGATGCGGCGATCACCTGCGGCATCATCCTGCTGCTGCTGGACATGCTGCTGCAGGAGCGGCAGGGCGCGCCGGCGAAAGCCCAGAGCCATTCCCGATCAGGTTGACGGAACCTGCGGTCTAATGCGCGTGGCGCGTTCGTCGGGATTGCGCTAATCAATCCGTCACTTCGGCCGGGGGCGGCCATTAGGAGCTAACGAGGTTCATGAGCGTCAACCGTGTGATCGTCGCTTCCGCCCTGATCGCCGCGGCCGGTCTCGCGGGATGCCAGTCCGCCAGCAAGGCGCTGGGCATGACCAAGGTGACCCCCGACGAGTTCCGGGTCGTCACCAAGGCGCCCCTCGTGGTGCCGCCGGACTACGGCCTGCGCCCGCCGGCCCCGGGTGAGCCGCGCCCGCAGGAGCTGCAGCCGGAGAGCGCCGCACGCACCGCCCTGCTCGGCCAGCGCGAGGCCCAGGTCCGCACCGACGGCGAGAAGCTGCTGGTGGCCAAGGCCGGCGCCGAGAAGGCCGATCCGCTGATCCGCTACGTGGTCGACGACGAGTTCGGCGATGTCGCGCACAAGGACAAGAGCTTCGCCGACCGCGTGATGTTCTGGCGCAGCAGCGGCGGCGCCAAGGCGGCCGACGTCGGCCAGAACACGCCTGCGCCCGTGGATCCCGTCGCCGAGCAGCAGCGCGTCGCCGGTCTCACCGGCGCCAAGCCGGTGGTCATCCAGCGCGACGAGAACCGCCACCTGAAGCTGCCGGGGCT
>JAQGIJ010000372.1 GCA_028291285.1 Phenylobacterium sp.
TGGAGGCGGTGCGCGCGACCATGGGCTCGATCTTCGCCGTACCGCTGACGCGGGCGAGCGAGGATGAGTTCGCCGCCTGGCGCGGGACCTGGCCGGGCTCGGTGGTGGGGACGCTGCTTTCGGCCACTGTCGACCACCGCGCCGCCGACTACCGCAAGCCGGCGCTGATCCTGATGGGCAACGAGCAGCAGGGTCTGCCGCCGCAGATGGCCGCGCTCTGCGACCTGGCGGTGAAGATCCCCATGCGCGGCCGCGCCGACAGCCTGAACCTCGCGGTGGCGACGGGGATCATGATCTACGCGGCGACGTGATCCCCCTCTCCCCGCTCGCGGGGAGAGGGTTTGGCTACGTCCCCCGCGGTTTGGCGCGGCTGGTCGGCGCCGCGCTCGCGGGGTCTTCGGGCCAGGGGTGCTTGGGGTAGCGGCCGCGCATGTCGGCGCGGACGTCCTTCCAGGAGCCCGTCCAGAAGCCCGGCAGGTCCTTTGTGGTCTGGATCGGGCGGTGGGCGGGCGAGAGCAGCGACAGCGTCAGCGGGACGCGGCCGCCGGCGACGCTCGGATGTTCGGCGAGGCCGAAGACCTCCTGCACGCGCACCTCGACGCGGGGGCCGCCGTCCGCGGCATAATCGACGGCGAAGCTGGAGCCGGTGGGCGCGGTCCAGCGGGCCGGGGCCTGGGCGTCGAGCGCGCGCTGCCTCTCCCACGGGACCAGGGTGCGCAGCGCGCCTTCCAGCGTCTCCGGCTTCAGCGCCAAGAGCGAGCGCACGCCCGTGAGTAGCGGCGCTAGCCAGTCGTCGAGCCGCTCGGCGAGGGCCGCGTCCGAGAGGTCCGGCCAGCCCTCGTCGAAGCCGCGCAGGAAGGCCACCCGCTCGCGAAGCGCTCGGGCCGCATCGCCCCACGGCAGGACGCCGACGCCCTCGCGGCGCACGCGCTCGGCCAGCGCCTGGGCGACCAGGGCGGGATCGGGGTTGTCGTCCACCTGCTCGCGCAGCGCCAGGCGGCCGAGCCGGGTGATGCGCCTGACCCTGAGCTTGCCGCCGCCGCTCTCCTCCAGCCGCTCCTCGATCTGCAGCTGGCCGGCGAAGGCCGCCTCGATCTCCGGCTCTTCGAGAGGGGCCGCCAGCAGGATGCGGTCGCGGCGCTCGCCGCCGCCGAGCTCGGCCACGGCCAGCCAGGTCTCCCGGGCCAGCGCGTCGGTGGGCTCCAGGAAGGCGCCGCGACCGCTCGCCAGCTGGAACTCGCCGGCCGGTCCGCGGGCGCGGGCGATCCGCTCGGGATAGGCGAAGGCGAGGATCAGGCCGTCGGAAAGCGGCTCGGCGTCGCCCGCCTTTCCCGCCAGCGCCGCCCAGCGGTCGGCGAGCGTGCGGGCGTCGCGGGCGCGAGGCGAGCGGTCGCGGGCCAGCGCGTCGAGCCGATGGCGCAGGTCGACGTCGCGGCCGCCCAGGCCGCGCTCGGCGATCAGGGCGGCGATGCGCGCGGCGCGGGGCGCCTGGCCGCCCTCCCCCGCCTTCAGCACCATGTGCGCGAGCCGCGGCGCGAGCGGCACGTCGGCCAGCGCGCGGCCGTGCGCGGTGAGCACGCCCCTGTCGTCCAGCGCCTCCAGCCGGCGGAGCAGCGCGCGGGCCTCGCCGAAGGCGGCCGCCGGCGGCGGGTCGAGGAAGGCCAGCCCCGCAGGATCGGCCGCGCCCCAGCGGGCGAGGTCGAGGGCCAGGCCCGAGAGGTCGGCCTCCAGGATCTCCGGGTCGGCGAAGGCCGGGAGCGCGCGCGTCTCCGGCTCGTCCCACAGCCGGTAGCAGACGCCGGGCTCGGTGCGACCTGCCCGGCCGCGGCGCTGGTCGGCCGCGGCGCGGCTGACGCGCACGGTGGCGAGCCTGGTCAGCCCGCTCGCCGGATCGAAGCGCGGCACGCGGGCGAGGCCGCAGTCGATCACCACCCGCACGCCCTCGATGGTCAGGCTGGTCTCGGCGATCGAGGTGGCCAGCACCACCTTGCGCCGGCCCGGGGGCGGCGGGCTGATGGCGCGGTCCTGCCGGGCGGGATCAAGGGCGCCGTAGAGGGGCTCGACGTCGACGTCCGGCCGGCGGAGGCGCTCGGCGAGCCGCTCGGCGGTGCGCAGGATCTCCCCCTGGCCGGGCAGGAAGACCAACAGGCTCCCGGTCTCCTCGGCCAGCGCGCGCTCGACCGCGCGCACCGCCTGGTCCTCCAGCCGCAGGCGCTCGTCGCGGCCGAGGTAGCGGGTCTGCACCGGGAAGGCGCGGCCCTGGCTCTCGACCAGCGGCGCCCCGCCCAGCAGCCGGCCCACCGCCGCGCCGTCGAGGGTGGCGGACATCACCAGCAGGCGCAGGGCCTCGCGCAGCAGCCCTTGCGCGTCGCGCGCCAGCGCCAGGCCCAGGTCCGCGTCCAGGCTGCGCGCGTGGAACTCGTCGAAGATGACGCAGCCGACGCCGGCGAGCTCGGGATCGGCCAGGATCATGCGGGTGAAGACGCCCTCGGTGACCACCTCGATGCGGGTGCGGGCGGAGACTTTGGACTGCAGGCGCACCCGGTAGCCCACCGTCTCGCCCGCCGTCTCGCCCAGGGTCTTGGCCATCCGCTCGGCGGCGGCGCGCGCGGCCAGACGCCGCGGCTCCAGCACGATCAGCTTGCGCCCGCCCAGCCAGGGCTCGGCCAGCAGCTCCAGCGGGACCACCGTGGTCTTGCCCGCGCCGGGCGGGGCGA
>JAQGIJ010000380.1 GCA_028291285.1 Phenylobacterium sp.
CCGGCTCGCCCTGCGGGTTGCGCAGGTAGCCTGCATTGATGATCCGCAGCGACGGCTGGGCGAAGTGCTCGTTGAGTGCGACTTCGAAACCGCTGTCACGCGGCGGGACGGAAGGTTTGAACAGGCCAATTATGGCGAAGATCATGGAGCGGCTTCCCCTTCAGCTGATCGTCAGACGGGATCTGCCTAGTATCGCCTGCTTAAACGCCGTCGTCGTCAGGCGCTTGGCGACCGGGACGCAAAGCTTGAGCACGCGTGCACGGGCGAACAGACGCGCCGAACCGGATGCGATTGGATCGCCGAGCTGTCGGACCTCAGCGGACGCAGGGTCGTTACACCCGCAGCCTAGTGTCGGAGCGCCGTCTTCGCGCGATCTAGGCGTTCGCCACCGCTGTTCCAGACCGTCGCAGGCGTCTTGGCCGCGGGCGGCCATCGGCGCAGCCTCTGCGTTCGGAGACCGGCATGAGCGGCGCAGCGGATCGCTTTTCGGCCGATGTCGACAGCGCAGAGCTGGCGATCGACACAATTCGCACCCTGGCGATCGACGCCGTGGAAAAGGCGCGGTCGGGCCATCCCGGCGCGCCCATGGGCCTGGCGCCCGTCGGCTACACGCTGTGGACGCGCTTCCTGCGTTACGATCCCAAGGATCCAACCTGGGTCAACCGCGACCGGTTTGTGCTCTCGGCCGGCCATGCCTCCATGCTGCTGTACAGCCTGATCCATCTGGCGGGCGTGGAGGCGGTGGACAGCCGCGGCAAGTTGCAAGGCCGTCCCGCGGTCAGTCTCGATGACATCCAACACTTCCGTCAGCTCGACAGCCTCACGCCGGGCCATCCGGAATATCGTCACACCACCGGCGTCGAGGCGACCACCGGGCCCCTGGGCCAGGGCTGCGGCAACAGCGTCGGCATGGCGATGGCGGAGCGCTGGCTGGAGGCGCGGTTCAACAAGCCGGACCACAAGCTCTTCGACTACAGCGTCTATGTGATCTGCAGCGACGGCGACATGATGGAAGGCGTGGCCAGCGAGGCCGCTTCGCTGGCCGGCCACCTGAAGCTTTCCAATCTCTGTTGGATCTACGACGACAATGCGGTGACCATCGAGGGCCATACCGAGCTGGCGTTCAGCGAGGACGTGTCGGCCCGCTTCCGCGCCTACGGCTGGGCGACCCTGGAGGTCGCCGACGCCAACGACACGGAGGCCTTCGCCCAGGCCGTCGAGACGTTCCGCGAGACC
Source organism: Phenylobacterium sp. (assembly GCA_028291285.1). Next base: position 1,237 of record JAQGIJ010000380.1, read on the forward strand.
GCCGATCGCCCGACGTTCATCCGCGTGAAGAGCGTCATCGGCTACGGCTCGCCTCACCGGCAGGGCACGTCGAAGATCCACAGCGACCCGCTGGGGGCTGACGAGGTGCGGCTGACCAAGCAGGCCTACGGCTGGCCGCAGGACGCCCAGTTCCGCGTGCCGGACCGCGTGCGCGCGCATTTCGCCGAAACGCTGGGCGCCCGGGGCAAGGCGCTGCGCCAGGCGTGGGCGGGCGACTTCGACCGCTACCGGGAGGCCGAGCCGGACCTGGCCGGCGAACTGGACCTGATGCGCCGCGGCGAACTGCCGGAGGGCTGGGACAAGAATCTCCCGAGCTTCCCTGCCGACGCCAAGGGGATCGCCAGCCGGGAGGCCTCCGGCAAGACCCTCAACGCAGTCGCCCCGCACATCCCTTGGCTGCTGGGCGGCTCAGCGGACCTTGCCCCTTCCACCAAGACGATGCTGGAGTTCGACGGGGCCGGCACGTTCAGCGCGGGCGACTACGGCGGTCGCAACCTCCACTTCGGCGTGCGCGAACACGCCATGGGCGCCGTCGCCAACGGCTTGGCGCTCTCGAACCTGCGGCCCTACGCCGGCACCTTCCTGATCTTCAGCGACTATATGCGCCCGCCCACGCGCCTGGCCGCGCTGATGCAGCTGCCGGTGGCGTTCATCTTCACCCACGATTCAGTCGGGCTCGGCGAGGATGGGCCGACGCACCAGCCGATCGAACAGCTCGCGGCGCTGCGGGCGATCCCAGGTCTGATCACGCTGCGGCCTTGCGACGCCAACGAGACCGTCGAGGCCTGGCGGCTGATCCTGGGCCAGTCGAAGCAGCCGGCCTGCCTGGTGCTCTCGCGCCAAGCCCTGCCGACGCTGGATCGCGAGCGGTACGCCGCCGCCGACGGCCTGCGTCGTGGCGCCTATGTGCTGGCGGACGGCGGTGGGACACCCCAGGTGATCCTGATGGCTACCGGCAGCGAAGTCTCCCTCTGCGTCGAGGTCTATGAGCGACTGAGGAGCGACGGCGTCGCCGCGCGCGTGGTCTCCATGCCGTCCTGGGACCTTTTCGAGAAGCAGGACCAGGCCTATCGCGACCAGGTGCTGCCGCCGGGGGTGGTGGGCCGCGTGGCCATCGAGCAGGGCGCGAGCCTGGGCTGGGACCGCTATGTGGGCTTGGGCGGGGCGATCCTCGCCATGCGCACCTTTGGCGCTTCGGCCCCGCTCGCCGACGTGGAGACCAAGTTCGGCTTCACCGCCGACCATCTGTACGAGGCCGCCAAGGCGCTGGCCGGGCGGGGCAAGCCATGAGCAATCCGCTGCAGCAGTTGGGCGAGGCCGGCCAGGCCGTCTGGCTCGACTTCATCGATCGCAAGATCCTCGAGAGCGGCGGGCTCAAGCGCCTGATCGCCGAGGACGGGCTGAAGGGCGTGACCTCCAA
>JAQGIJ010000382.1 GCA_028291285.1 Phenylobacterium sp.
GCGCCGCCCGCGCCGGTCCCCGGTCCGGGGCTCGGCCCGCAAGGCCCCGCCGGTCCCGCCGGGCCCGCGCCGCCCGAGGAGGCGCCCCCGCAGGAAGTGCCGACGCCCGCGCCCGTGGTGGTCCCGCCGATCACCGAAAAGGAGATCACGCCCGCGCCCCAGGGTCCCGCGGCCGAGGAGAAGCCCCCGGCGCCCCTGCGCCGCGCCCGCTACGACATCGCTATCCTCGAGGCGCTCGACAAGGTGACCGCCGAGTCCCTGGTCTTCGAGGCCCCGGTCGGCAAGCCGATCCGCTACAAGGGCCTGATCTTCACCGTGCGCGCCTGCGAGCGCTCCACGCCGGAGGAGGCGGTCGAGGACTCGGTCGCCTACCTGACCATCGACTCCCAGCCACGGGCGGAGGCCGGCATGCCGACGCCGCCGGCGCGCCAGGTGTACAAGGGCTGGATGTACGCCGCCTCGCCGGGCCTGCACCCGCTGCAGCACGCGGTCTACGACGCCTGGGTGATCAGCTGCAGGGCCGCCGCCCCGCCCGCCGTCGCCAGCCGCTGAAAGTCGGCCGGCGCCTTCAGCGCCCGGCCCAGCCGCTTGTGATACTCGCGCCGGGTGATCTCCTGCGCCCCGAACTGCGTCAGGTGCTCGGTGAGGAACTGGGTGTCGAGCAGGACGAAGCCGCCGGCGATCAGCCGCGCCACCAGGTGCGCCAGCGCCACCTTCGAGGCGTCGGTCTCCAGCGAGAACATGCTCTCGCCGAAGAAGGCGCCCTGCAGCGCCACCCCATAGAGGCCGCCCACCAGCGCGCCGTCGCGCCAGCACTCCACCGAATGCGCGTGGCCCTGCGCGTGCAGCTGGTTGTAGAGCCGCTCGATCGGCTGGTTGATCCAGGTCTCCAGCCGCCCCGGCGCCGCCGCCGCGCAGCGCGCCACCACCTCGGCGAAAGCGCTGTCGGTCCGGATCTCGAAGCGGTCTTGGCGCAACGTGCGGGCCAGCCGCCTGGAGACGTGGAAGCGCTCCAGCGGAAGCACGCCGCGCCGCTCCGGATCGATCAGGAAGACGCGGCCGTCGTCACGCGCGTCCGCCATCGGGAACACGCCGCGGGCGTAACAGGCCAGGAGCTCGCGGGCGCCGAAGTCGTCCATGGCCGCGACCTTAGTGGGGGCGGTGGGGCGGAGGCAAAGCGGATGGCCCCCGGCAGGAGGCGCGCCATATAAGAAACCCGGGGGCAGGAAGGACGAGCCGCAATGTCACCTCATGCGTCGAGCGCGCGGTTTGCGGACAGGCCGGAGGATTTCGCGAAGCTCGGGATCAAGCCCGGGGAGATCGAACCCTTCGAGGACGGCATGCGCACCGAAGGCGGACCGGGCGGCTACGAGTGGTGGTATTTCGATTCCCACCTCAGCGACGGCTCGTCGCTGGTGATCGTCTTCTTCACCAAGGGAATGATGAACCCGGCCGGAAAGCTGGCGCCGTTCGTCACCGTGGAACTCGATCGCCCCGGGCGCCCGACGCTGCATTTCGAAGCGCGCGTTCCGCCGCGCGCCTTCTTGGCCAGCCGGGATCGGTGCGACGTCCGCATCGGCGGCAACAGGTTCCGCGGCGATCTGCACGACTACGAAATCCACTTCGCCCACGGCGATGTGACCATCGACGTCAAGTTGACCGGTGAGGTCCCGGCCTGGCGGCCGACGTCGGGCCACATGTATTTTGGCGAGCACGATGAGCACTTCTTCGCCTGGCTGCCCGCCGTTCCCCAAGGCAAGGTCTCGGTGGACCTGAACATCCGCGGCGAGCAGCAGCGCCTCGAGGGCGTCGGCTATCACGACCACAACTGGGGTGATGCGCCGATGATGAAGCTCATCAATCACTGGTATTGGGGCCGCGCCCAGGCGGGCGACTATTCCATCGTCGCCAGCTACATCTTCGCCGAGAAAGCCTACGGCGGCGCCGAGCTGCCGATTTTCATGCTGGCCAAGCGCGGCAAGATCATCGCCGACGACGCCCGCAAGGTCAGGTTCCACCTGCAGGACGAACACATCGACCGCCAGAGCGGCAAGCCGGTCGCCAACCTCGTCATCTACGACTACGAGGACGGGCCGCAACGCTATCGCGTCACCTACCGGCGCGCGCAAACCATCGTCGACAGCCAGCTCATCACCAGGGTGAGCGGCTTCAAGCGCGTGCTGGCGACGCTGGCGCGGTTCGACGGCTCCTACCTGCGCTTCACCGGCGCCGTGCAACTGCAGCGCTTCGTGGGCGGCGATCTGGTCGAAGACGTCAGCGACCCGGGAATCTGGGAGATGATGTACTTCGGGCGCGTCCGTCGGTAGCCGCCGACGCGGCCTCGGGCGAGCTCAGCCGGCGATGTCGTCGCGCGGCAGGCCCAGCCCGCGCTCGGCGATGATGTTGCGCTGCATGTTCGACGTCCCGCCGCCGATCTGGGCGGCGATCGAGTTCATGTACTGCTTGACCCAGCGCGCGGGCCCGGGCGCGTCCGCGCTCGGCGAGCCCATGGCGTCTGGGCCGATGATCATCTGGGCGATCCGCGCGATCCGCTCGGCGATGGTGCTGTTGTAGAGCTTGCTGAGGGCGCCGCTCGCGGGCGGCGGCGCCTCCCCGCGCCGGGCCCGGGCGGTCTCCTCCTGGTAGCGCGCCTTGTGGGCGGCGACCATCGCCTGGATCTTCGCCAACTCCTCGCGGACAAGGGGCTCCTGGATCGCCGGGCGGCCGCGCAGGGGCGTGGCCTTGGCCAGCTTCACCAGGCTGTCGAACAGCACCTGTGTCCCGTCGGCCGAGCCCACCGCCGCACGCTCGAACGCCAGCGTCGAGCGCGAGACCAGCCAGCCTTCGCCGCGCTTGCCGACCAGCCACTCCCGGGGCGCGCGGGCGTCGTCGAAGAAGACCTCGTTGAACGTGGCGTCTCCGGTGATCTGCCGCAGCGGGCGCGGCGTGACCCCGGGCTGTCGCATGTCCATCAGCAGATAGCTGAGCCCGTCGTGGCGCGGGATTTCCGGCTCGGTGCGGGCGAGCAGGAACATGTGCGTGGCGACGTGGGCGTCCGAGGTCCACACCTTCTGGCCGTTGATGACCCAGGTGTCGCCCTCGAGCACGGCGGTGGTGCGCAGCGAGGCCAGGTCGCTGCCGGCTCCGGGCTCGCTGTAGCCCTGGCAGAACAGGATCTCGCCGCTGATGAT
>JAQGIJ010000391.1 GCA_028291285.1 Phenylobacterium sp.
CCTCGACTTCTCCGACATCGAGACCGTCGTGAAGACGGTGGAATACTGCAACCAGCTGCCCGTCCACCCGCGCCATCCTTACGCCGGCGAGCTGGTGTTCACCGCCTTCTCCGGCAGCCACCAGGACGCCATCAAGAAGGGTTTCGACGCCCAGGCGAAGCGCAACGACCCGTTCTGGAACGTGCCCTATCTGCCGATCGACCCTGCCGATCTCGGGGGGGCGTACGAGGCGGTGATCCGCGTCAACTCCCAGTCCGGCAAGGGCGGCGTGGCTTGGGTTCTACAGCAGGACAAGGGGCTGAAGCTGCCAAAGCCAATGCAGGCGGACTTCAGCCGGGTCATCCAGCAGCTGGCGGACGAGACCAGTCGCGAGCTGACGACAGGGGACATCTGGACGGCGTTCGAGACCGCCTATCACCTGACGGCTGGCCAGGTCTTCGAGCTGATTGGTTTCGAGGAGACCGGCGCCTCGCGCGCCGATCAGCAGAGGGTATTCGTGGGCGAGCTGCGGCTGGACGGAAAGCCCGTCACGATCCGCGGCCGCGGCAACGGCCTGATCTCCAGCCTTCTGGCCGCCCTCGACGCCGGCTGCGGCCTCAGGCTCGATGTAGCGGACTTCCAGGAGCACGCCGTTGGCGCCGGCGCCGAGGCTCAGGCCGCGGCCTATGTCCAGTGCCGGACGGCGGACGGGCGCACGCTGTTTGGCGTCGGTCTGGACTCCGACGTCGCGACCGCCTCGGTGCGAGCGGTGCTGAGCGCCGCCAACGCGGCCAACTCGGGCTTCCACCCGTAGCTGACGTTCTGAGGATCCGCTCCCGGCCATGCCTCACCCGCGACGCGGCGGCGCGGCGCGGGGGAGGGAAGGCGCCGGGCAGGTTGTGCCGGGCGGCAGGCGCTATCCACCGATGCGCACCGGCAAGCGGCCGCCAGGGCCTGAGTTCCGCGACTGATTACAGCGACTTACCGCGTTTACCATGTTGGCCCGCGGCTTGCGACGCGGGGTCTGGCGAAGAAACATCGCCCGCCAGCAAAAGCCGGCCGACCCCTCCAGAATGGATGAACGACGATGCTGTACAATTCAGTGAACACGAACGTGGGCGCCATGACGGCGCTGCAAAACCTCAACGCGACCAACTTGGAGTTGTCCCAGACACAAAATCGCATCAACACCGGCTTGCGGGTGGCGAGTGCGAAGGACAATGGCGCGGTCTGGGCTATCGCTCAGAATCAAAGGGCCACGTCGCATTCGCTGAACGCCGTGAAGGACTCGCTGCAACGCGGTCAATCGACCGTCGATGTGGCGCTGGCCGGAGGGGAATCCGTCTCGGACCTGCTCCTTCAGATGAAGGAAAAGGCTCTGGCCGCGTCGGACACGACCCTCGACACGAACAGCCGCACTGCGCTCAACGACGACTTCGTGTCGTTGCGCGACCAGATCAGCAAGGCCGTGAACAACGCCGAATTCAACGGCGCCAACATGCTCAAGGGCGCAAGCCCGACGAACATCAACGCCCTTGCCAATGCGGACGGGAGCGCCACCATCACGGTGGTCGCCCAGCCGATGGATCTGGGAACCGGTGCGCTGACGGCCTTGACCAACACGTCGTCCATCGGCACCCAGACGCTGGCCTTCGGCATGATCGCCACCATCAACCAGTCGATCATCAATGTTTCGGCCGCGCTGTCGGCTCTCGGCACCGGCTCGAAATCGTTGGCCTCGCATCTGACCTTCATCTCGAAGCTGCAGGACGCGGTGGATGCGGGGGTAGGCAATCTCGTCGACGCCGACCTGGCCAAGGAAAGCGCAAAACTCCAGGCGATGCAGACAAAGCAGCAACTGGGGATGCAGGCGCTCTCCATCGCCAACCAGGCGCCGCAGGGGCTGTTGTCGCTCTTCCGTTGATCGTGGCCGGGCGGGCTCTTCGGACCCGCCCGGCGTTTCTTTCCCACCCACTAGGTATTTTCTGCCGCCCTGGGCGGCATTTTTTGCAGCCCGCGCCACGCAAGGCGGCAATTTCTGCCGCGCTTAACCTTAGATAACAGACATATAACGCTGTGCTTTCAGCGACTTGCGACACCCGGCAATCGCTGCCGGGTTGGCGCGCGCCTTGCTGCAAACTCTGCCGGGCAAAATGCCCCCGGCTGTCAAGAAGACGCCGGTTCCCGAGAAAAGGAACAGTCGTATGCCTTTGAATAGCGTCAATACGAACGTCAACGCCATGGCGGCGCTGCAGAACCTGACGGCGACGCAGACCGACCTGATGACCACCCAGAGCCGGATCAACACCGGCCTGAAGGTGGCGAGCGCCAAGGACAACGGCGCCATCTGGGCCATCGCCCAGAACCAGCGCTCCACGGCAGGCTCCCTCGACGCGGTGAAGGACTCGCTGCAGCGCGCCTCGTCCACCGTGGACGTCGCCCTGTCGGCCGGTGAAAGCGTCTCCGACCTGCTGCTGCAGATGAAGCAGAAGGCCCTGGCGGCGTCGGACACCACGCTCGACTCCAACAGCCGTATCGCCCTGAACGACGACTTCAAGTCGCTCCGCGACCAGATCGTCAAGGTCGTCGCCAACGCGGACTTCAACGGGGCGAACATGGTCAAGAGCGGCGGGGCACAGATCCAGGCGCTGGCCAACGCCGACGGCAGCTCGGTCATCTCCGTGGCGGCTCAGGACCTGTCCCTGGGCGGCGGCGGCGCGCTGACCAGCATCGCCACCACGGCGTCGATCGGCTCCCAGACTGTGGCCTCTAGTATGATCGCCACGGTGGACACCGCCATCACCAACGTCTCGAGCGCGCTTTCCAAGCTCGGCACGGGGTCGAAGGCGCTGCAGTCCCACCTGACCTTCGTGGGCAAGCTGCAGGACACGCTGAACGCCGGCATCGGCAACCTCGTCGACGCCGACCTGGCGAAGGAAAGCGCGAAGCTGCAGGCCCTGCAGACCAAGCAACAGCTTGGCATCCAGGCCCTGTCGATCGCGAACCAGTCCTCGTCGATCCTCCTCGGCCTCTTCCGTTAAGGCCAGTCCGCGCGGGCTCCCTGAGCAGGGGGCCCGCGGGCGCGTGGCGGCGGGGAGGGCGACCTTCCCGCCGCTCATGCCTAACCGGAGCGCTGAGCCGAGACGCCAGCGACTGGAGCCATGCAGAGCAAGGTTGCGCCTTTCGCAGCCACGCCCGATCCGACCTACGGCCGCCAATCGTCACCCGCCTCGCACGAGCTGGTGGTGGCGCCTGACGATACCGGCTCCTCGGAAGAGGCCGACCTGCGACTAGTTATCGAAGAGGACCAAGCCACCGGCGCTATCATCTACAAGACGATCAATCGGGCCACCGGCCAGGTCGTCCAGCAGTTCTCGCGCGATGTGATCCTGAAGATGCGCGAGGACGCCGACTACGCCGCCGGCGGAGTGATCCGCACCAAGGCTTGATCCGCCGCCCCACGGGACGGGGCCGGTCGCTGGACTCGTGTTGACCGCCCCCGGCGCGAGCCGCGGGCGGCGATGCTCGTTAACGGGCTGTGCCTCGCCGTTAACTTTCTGATTACCATAAATTCCTAGCCTGCCCTTCGAACCTCCTGCGACTCGCGTGATGAGTCCGGTGAGAAAAGGCGACGAGGAGAATCCGCGATGTCGATCAGCGTGCACACGAACAAAGCCGCACTGGTTGCGCTGCAGAATCTTAACAAGACCAACGACCTGATGGGCGAGGTCCAGAACCACATCAACACCGGCCTGAAGATCGCCACGGCGAAGGACAACGCCTCGGTCTGGTCGATCGCGCAGAATCAGCGGGCCGACATCGGCGCGCTCGGCGCCGTGAAGATGAGCCTGGACCGGGCCAACTCCATCGCCGAGGTCTCCATGACCGCCGGCGCGTCTGTCTCCGATCTGCTGGTGCAGCTGAAGGAAAAGGTCGTCGCGGCGATGGACACCTCCATCGACACGGCCTCGCGCGTCGCCCT
>JAQGIJ010000397.1 GCA_028291285.1 Phenylobacterium sp.
GTGCTGGCGCGCGAGGCGGCGAAGGCCGGCGTCGCGGGCCTGGAGTTCTACCGCGGCGTGCCGGGCGCGATCGGCGGGGCGCTGGTGATGAACGCCGGCTGCTACGGCGCGGAGACCAAGGACGTGCTGGTCGAGGCCGACGCCCTGACCCGCGGCGGCGAGCGGATCACCCTCTCCAACGCCGAGCTGGGCTACAGCTACCGCAGGTCCGCCCGCGCCGCCGCCGAGCCGCTGATCTTCCTGGGCGGCCTGTTCCAGGGGACGCCGGACGCGCCCGCGGCGATCGCCGCGCGCATGGCCGAGATCACCGAGCGCCGCGAGACCAGCCAGCCGATCCGCGAGAAGACCGGCGGCTCGACCTTCAAGAACCCGCCCGGCCATTCGTCCTGGAAGCTGGTCGACGAGGCCGGCTGGCGCGGCAGGCCGTTCGGCGGGGCGATGTTCTCGCCGCTGCATGCTAATTTCCTGATCAACACCGGCGAGGCGACCGCCGCCGACCTCGAAGGCCTGGGCGAGACGGTGCGCGCCGAGGTCAAGGCGAAGTTCGGCGTCGACCTCGACTGGGAGATCAAGCGCATCGGAAAGCCCGCATGAGCGAAGCGCCACACCTGATCGTCGACCGGCAGGGGCCGCTGCTGGTGCTGAGGCTCAACCGGCCGGCGACGCTGAACGCGCTGTCGCCGCAGATGCTGGACGCCTTCGACGCCGAGGTGAGGCCGCTGGCGGCCGATCCCACCGTGCGGGCGATCCTGCTGACCGGCGAGGGCCGCGCCTTCTGCGCCGGCGGCGACGTGGGCAACATGGGCGGCGGTCCGCGCTCGCGGGACGACAGCGTGGCCGGCATGCGCCGGGCGCACGGCTGGGTGAAGGCGCTGCGGCTGAGCGACGCCATCCTGGTCACCGCCGTGAACGGGGCGGCGGCCGGGGGCGGCTTCGGCCTGGCCATGCTGGGCGACGTGGTGCTGGCCTCGGAGAGGGCGTTCTTCAAGGCCGGCTTCACCGACCTCGGCGTCGCCGCCGACTATGGGCTGGCCTACACCCTGCCGCGCGCCATCGGCGAGCCGCGCGCCGCCGAGATCCTGTTCAGCGACCGCCGCGTCCCCGCCGCGGAGGCCCACGCCCTGGGCGTCGTCTCGCGGCTGCTGCCGGCGGAGGGGTTCGCCGAGGCGGCGCTCGGCTTCGCCCAGCAGATGGCCCGCACGCCGTTCGGCGCGATCCTGACCAAGCGGTTGATGCGGCGCGGCGACGCCGTGGGCCTGGCCGACTACCTCGAGGCCGAGGCCCAGGCCCAGGCCGACGCCTTCCAGTCCGAAGACTTCCGCGAAGGCGTCGCCGCCTTCACGCAGAAGCGGCCGGCGAACTTTCAGGGGCGCTGACAAAGCCCTCTCCCCGCGCGTGGGGCGAGGGCTCCCCGCCCCCCGCGACCTGCCGTCCCCTTGACCGCGGCCCCCGGCTCAGGCCACCGCGGGACGTCAACGCCAACGAGAGCACGCCCATGGCCGCCCCGCTTTCCGGACACCACGTCGCCGTCCTGCTGGGCGGGCTTTCCTCGGAGCGGGAGGTGAGCCTGGTCTCCGGCCGGGAGTGTGCCGACGCCCTGGAGCGGCTCGGCGCGAAGGTCAGCCGGGTGGATGCCGGGCGCGACCTCGCCCAGGTGCTCAGCGCCCTCAAGCCCGACGTCTGCTTCAACGCCCTGCACGGCGCCTGGGGCGAGGACGGCTGTGTCCAGGGCGTGCTGGAGACGCTGGCCATCCCCTACACCCACTCCGGCGTGCTGGCCTCGGCGCTGGCGATGGACAAGGCCAAGGCCAAGGCGGTGCTGGCGGCGGCGGGCGTGGACGTGCCGGGCGGCGGCCTGTTCAACCGCTTCGACGTGGCCCGCGAGCACGTGATGGCGCCGCCGTATGTCGTGAAGCCGAACGCCGAGGGCTCCTCGGTCGGCGTCTTCCTGGTCTTCGAGGGCGCCAATTCGCCGCCGCAGGACGTGGTCGCGCCGTCCTGGACCTTCGGCGAGGAGGTGATGGTCGAGCCCTATATCCGCGGCAAGGAGCTGGCCGCCGGCGTCATGGCCGGCAAGGGCATGACGGTTACCGAAATCATCCCCAGGACCGGCTTCTACGACTACGAGGCGAAGTACGGCGAGGGCGGCTCCGTGCACGTCTGCCCGGCCGATCTTCCGCCGCATGTCATTGAGAAGTCGCTGAGACTTTCCGAGTTGGCGCACGCCGCCCTGGGCTGCCAAGGCGTCACCCGGTCGGACCTCCGTTATGACGATATTAACGACATTCTGGTCCTTTTGGAGGTCAACACTCAGCCCGGCATGACCCCCACCTCGCTCATTCCCGAGCAGGCGGCGAAGCAGGGCGTTGGGTTCGACGACCTGGTTCTGTGGATCACGGAGGACGCTTATGCCCGCGGCGGTGCGGGGGGGATCGCGAGCCCAGGCGAATCCTCGGGCCAAAGCGCCCGCAAGTCCCAGAGGTAAGCGTCCGCCTTCTTCGAAGCCGGCGCAGCCTCCCGGACGTGGCGGCGCGCCCGGCCTGGGGCTCTCCCCCAAGACGGTCCTGATCGCCGCCGCCGGCGTGGTCGCGCTGGCGCTCGGCGTGACGCTGGCCACCGGCCACCGCGGCGAACGCATCGTCGCCGGAGTCGCGCGCGGCGTCGACGCCCGTTTGGCCCAGGCCGGCTTGCGGCTGAAGAGCGTGCACGTGCAGGGCGCCTCGCCGATGGCCACCGCCGACATCATCCGCGCCGCCGGCGTGTACGCCAACCAGCCGCTCGTCGGGCTCGATCTCGCCGCGGTGCGCCGGCGGGTGGAGAGCGTCGGCTGGGTCAAGCAGGCCCGCGTCGTGCGCCTGCTGCCCGACACTCTGGTGCTCGCGGTGGAGGAGCGTCGCCAGCTCGCCGTCTGGCAGCACGACGGCAAGACCGCCGTCATCGACGACCATGGCCAGGTGATCCCCGAGGCCAAGCCGGCCCGCTTCTCGAGCCTGCCGCTGGTGGTCGGCGAGGGGGCCGACGCGGCCGCGCCCGCCATCCTGCCGGTGCTGGCCCAGCGGCCGCGCCTGATGCAGCTGGCCGACGCCCTGGTGCGCGTCGACGACCGCCGCTGGGACCTGCGGCTCAAGGACGGCTCGCTGATCCAGCTTCCCGCCACCGCCGAAGAAGACGCCCTGATGCGGCTCGAGCAGCTCGACCAGCGCTCGCACATCCTCGAGCTCGGCTTCGACCGCATCGACCTGCGCAACCCCGAGCTGGTGGCCGTCAGGCCGCGCCAGACTGATCCGAGCCGGCCCGCGCCGGCCGCCGGCGCCTGAGGAAGAAATCCGCACGCCCATGCTCAAGATGGCCTCCCGCACCGACGAGAAGAAGGACGGCCTCAAGGCCGCTCTGGTCCGCACCCCCGTGGTCGCCGCCGTGGATCTGGGCGCATCCAAGGTGACCTGCTTCATCATGAAGCCGGACGGGGTGCGCCGCGGCGACCGCACGCTGACCACCGCCGGCGTCGGCTATGTCCAGTCGCGCGGCGTGCGCGGCGGCGCCATCGTCAACCTTGACGAGGCCTCCGAAGCCATCGCCCAGGCCGTCGAGCGGGCCGAGAACGTGGCGGGGGTCAACGTCCAGGGCGTCACCGTCGCGACCTCCGGCGGCCAGCTCACCTCCAACCGCGTCGCCGGTCGCGTCTCCCTCGGCGCGCGCCCGATCGCCGACGTCGACCTGGTGCGCGCCATCCAGCATGCGCTCGCCCAGATCAAGCTGCCGGGCCGCCGCGCCGCCCACATCCTGCCGATCGCCTGGAC
>JAQGIJ010000398.1 GCA_028291285.1 Phenylobacterium sp.
GGGCTCGCGGCGAAGGACAGCGGCCTCCACCCGATCCGCGATTTGGACCATGTTCCGCCGCATGACGACGATTCCCGCCACGGCCGCGCCCGCCCAGGTCTTCCGGCTCTCGCTGGGCCTGCGCGAGTTGGTCGTCGTGGCCGCCGCGCTGACGGGCTTCTGGTTCGTGGTGTTCGATCCGCGGGCGCTGAACGACGGCGACACCTACTGGCACCTGGCGGCCGGCTCCTGGATGCTCGACCACCACCAGGTCCCGCACACCGATCCCTTCTCCTTCACCCACGCCGGCCAGCCCTGGGTGCCGCACGAGTGGCTGTCCGAGATCATCATGACGCTGGTCTGGCGGGTGGCGGGCTGGACCGGAGTCGTCGTCCTGTTCGGCTTCGCCGTCGCGCTCTCCATGGCCCTGCTGCTCTCCAGGCTCGCCCGCTGGATGGGGCCGATCGCCCTGGCCGTGACCGCCTGGCTCTGCTTCGGCTGCATGTGGGTGGGGCTGTTCACCCGGCCGCACCTGCTGGCCCTGCCGATCATGATCTTCTGGACGGGAGAGCTGCTGGACGCGCGCGCCGCCAGGCGCCCGCCGCCGCTGTGGCTGGCCGGGCTGATGGTGCTCTGGGCCAACCTGCACGGCAGCTTCGTGTTCGGCGCCCTGGTGGCCGCGCCGCTGGCGCTGGAGGCGCTGGCGGAGGGTTGGCGCGACCCCTGGCCGGTGCTGCGCGGCTGGGGCGTGTTCGCGCTCGCCTGCCTGGTCGCCGTGATGCTCACGCCCAACGGCTTCGAGGCGCTGATCTACCCCTTCCAGATCATGAGCATGCAGACCCTGAACGGCATCGTCGAATGGCGCCCGCCGGACTTCACCAAATGGACGGAGTTCCAGGCGGCGCTGCTCGTCACCTTGTTCGTCTGCCTCGCTCGCGGGGTGAAGGCGCCCGTCTTCCGCGTCCTGCTGGTGCTGTTCATCCTGCATATGTCCCTGCAGCATCAGCGCCACGAGCTGGTGCTGGCCTTGATCGTCCCGCTGTTCCTGGCCGAGCCGATCGGCCGAAGCTTCGGCCGCCAGGCGCCCCGGCCGCCGGCCGCGCGGCTCGCCCCGGCGCTGCTCTTCGCCCTCGCCGCCCTGGTCATGATCGGCGTGCGGGCGGCCCATCCGGTGGTGCGGGTGGATGCGGTCAACACGCCGCGCTCGGCGCTGGAGCACGTGCCGCCGGCGCTGCTGGCCAGGCCCGTCCTCAACACCTACAGCTTCGGCGGCTATCTCGTGTTCCGCGGCGTGCGGCCGTTCATCGACGGCCGGGCCGACATGTATGGCGACGACTTCTTCAGCCGCGACATGCGCCTGATGCGCGGCGACGACGCCGAGTTCGCCCGCGCCCAGACCCAATACGGCCTCGACTGGACCGTGCTGCAGCCGGGCGAGCCGCTCGCCCGGGCGATGGACAGGAAGCCCGGCTGGACGCGCCTCTACCGCGACCACTGGGCGGTGGTGCACGTCCGCCAGGCCGCGCTCGAGGCGATCCAGAAGTAGGCGAGCTGCGCCCCCTCAGTCAGCTTCGCTGACAGCTCCCCCGCAAGCGGTGGAGCATCTTTGCGTCCAGATCCTCCACCGCTTGCGGGGGAGGTGGATCGCGCGCAGCGCGAGACGGAGGGGGCGTTCGCTCACCCCCGCACCGCCGCCTCGATCGCCTCGCCCAGCTCGCGCCAGTCGTCGATCCGCACATGCCGCTCGGAGCGCGGCGCGAACGCGCGCAGGCGCTCGTCGGCGACGTGCTGGAAGGTGGCGGTCTGCGGGGCGTGCTCGGCGACCGAATCGAGGTTGGAGATCAGGTCGTCGATGAAGGCCGAGCGGCCGGTCGTCTGCGCCACCAGGGCCGCCGTGATCGGCCCCTTCGGCCCGATGTTGAGGATCAGCGGATAGGCCAGGCCGTGCTTCCTCAGCCATTCGCCGCGCAGGCGCTCGGCCTCGGCCGGCGCATTCGACAGGATCAGGATCTCCGCCCGCCGCCGCAGCCGGCTCAGCGCCTCGATGGCTCCCGGCGCCGGCTCGATCTCGGCGCAGCGGGTGCGGAAGAAGGTGTCGTAGAGCGGCCGGCCCTCGTCCAGCGGCAGCGACTCGGTCGCCCCGGGCCGGTAGATGTTCTGAAACAGGGCGAAGCGCTCGACCCGGAACTCCAGCCCCTGGGTCTCGAGGAATTCGCCGAAGCCCTTGATGAACAGCGCCAGCACCTCGTCCACGTCGACGATCACCAGCGGCCGCTCGGTCGAGAGGCCGAGGTCGATGAGGCGCGGGGCGGGAACGGCGGCGGCGGGGTCGGACAAGCGGGCTCCAGGACGGCTCCCGAACGACGTTCCGGGGCCGGATAACGAAGTTTAAGGATATGCCATGTGATCAAGGGACGACAGATGAGGGCGCTTGCCATACGGCCGCTCTCGATCACAGCGCCGGGTCCTAAATGCCCAAGAAGGTCCTCATCGTCGAGGATAACGAGCTGAACATGAAGCTTTTTCATGATCTGCTCGAAGCCCAGGGATACGAGATCCTGGAGACCCGCGAGGGTCTGCAGGCGCTCTCGCTCGCCCGCGAGCACCGCCCCGACCTGATCCTCATGGACATTCAGCTCCCGGAGATTTCCGGCCTCGAGGTCACCAAGTGGCTGAAGGAGGACGAGGAGCTCGCCTCCATCCCCGTGGTCGCCGTCACCGCCTTCGCCATGAAGGGCGACGAGGAGCGGATCCGCGAGGGCGGCTGCGAGGCCTACATCTCCAAACCCATTTCCGTGGCCCACTTCCTGGAAACCATCCGCAAGCTCCTGGACTAGGCCGATGACCGCCCGGATCCTGGTCGTCGACGATGTGGACGCCAATCTGAGGCTGCTGGAGGCCCGGCTCTCGGCCGAGTACTACGAGGTGCTCACCGCCCGCGACGGGGCCGCCGGCCTGGCGCTGGCCGCCAGCCACCAGCCCGACATCATCCTCCTCGACGTCATGATGCCCGGACTCGACGGCTTTGCGGTGTGCCGCAGGCTGAAGGAGGACCCGGAGACCCGCCACATCCCCGTGGTGCTGGTCACCGCGCTGGACGGCCGCGCCGACCGGGTGATGGGCCTGGAATGCGGCGCGGACGACTTCCTGACCAAGCCGATCGACGACGTCATGCTGTTCGCCCGCGTGCGCAGCCTGACGCGGCTGAAGGCGATCATCGACGAGCTGCGCGAGCGCGAGGCCTCCGGCCGGCGCATGGGGGCGATCGCCGGCGTGGCCTCGCGCCTGGGCGGCGGCGGCGGGCGGATCCTGATCGTCGACGACAATCCGCGCCAGGCCGAGCGGCTCTGCGCCGAGCTCTCCGTCGAGCATCGGCCGGTGGTCGAGCCCGACCCGGAGAAGGCCCTGATCGCCGCCCGCGGGCCGGTCGACCTGATGATCGTCAACGCCGCGTCCAAGGGCTTCGACGGCCTCAGGCTCGCCGCCCAGGTCCGCCTCGACGAGGCCACCCGCAACCTGCCGCTGCTGGCGGTCGTCGACTTCGACCAGCGCGAGCGGCTCATCAAGGCGCTCGAGATCGGGGTCAACGACTTGCTGGCGCGCCCGGTCGATCCCGGCGAGCTCAGCGCGCGCGCCCGGACCCAGATCCGCCGCAAGCGCTACACCGACTATCTGCGCAACAACCTCGACCAGTCGCTGGAGCTGGCGGTGACCGACCAGCTCACCGGCCTGCACAACCGGCGCTACATGGCCGGCCAGCTGAAGGCGCTCGTCGAGCGCGCGGCCCAGGGCGGCGAGCCGGTCTCGCTGCTGGCCATCGACCTCGACCATTTCAAGCAGATCAACGACAGCTTCGGCCACGACGTCGGCGACGAGGTGCTGCGCGAGTTCGCCGTGCGCCTGGCCTCCAACGTCCGCGCCATCGACCTGCCGGTCCGCCACGGCGGCGAGGAGTTCCTGGTGGTCATGCCGGACACCCGGCTGGACGACGCCCACCGCATCGCCGAGCGCATCCGCCTGCACGTCGCCGGCGAGCCCTTCCGCGTCGCGGGCGGCGAGGAGGCCCTCGACGTCACCATCTCCATCGGCGTCGCCGCCAGCCTCCCCGGCGAAACCCGCCCCGACGGCCTCCTCAAGCGCGCCGACAAGGCCATGTACGAAGCCAAGGCCGCCGGCCGCAACCGCGTCATCGCCCGGGCGGCATAGGAACTACGCGCAAAAAAATACGCCCGACTCTCGCCGGGCGTTTTCCGTGTGGGATCAGGAGCCTAGCGGGCTTACTTGATCTTGCCTTCGCGGAATTCAACGTGCTTGCGCACGATCGGGTCGTACTTCTTCAGCACGAGCTTGTCGGTCTTGGTGCGGGCGTTCTTCTTGGTCACGTAGAAGAAGCCGGTGTCGGCCGAGGAGTTGAGGCGGATCTTGATGGAGGCGGGCTTCGCCATGGGCAATCCTCGGGCGGGCCAGGCGGACGCGCCGCCGGCGGATGTTCGAAAGAGGCGCGGAAAATACGAATCCGCGCGCTGAAGTCAATGGTGCGCGGCTAAAGCTGCGCCGGACGCATGGCGCCGGAGCGGTAGCGCAGGAACGGTTTGGGCCGCGTCGGGTCGCTCATCCGCGCCACCGCCTCCTTCAGCATGGTGCGGGTGACCATCGGCAGCTTCAGGTGCATGGCCTCGTCGAAGTCGACCCAGGCGATCTCGTCGAGCTCGCCGCAGTCGGGCTGCCGCTCCAGGCTCATCAGCCGCTCGGCCTCGGCGATCAGGAACCAGGTGTCGAAGCGCTTGGCGACCATCGGCGGGGTGATCGCCCGCGAGACGATGTCGATGGCCGCCAGGTCGGGCAGGGCGCCCCGCGCCAGGAACTCGCGCCAGGGCCCGGCGCCCGGCCGCACGGGCGCGGGCCTGGCCAGCAGCAGGCCCGCCTCCTCCCAGGTCTCGCGCACGGCCGCCAGCGCCAGCGCCCGGCCGAGGCCCGGCTTCAGGTGCGCGTCGAAGGTGGCGTGGACCTCCGGCTTCAGGTCGCTGGCGAAGGGGGCGTGGTAGTCGGCGCGGTCGATGCGCCCGCCCGGAAACACCCAGCGGTCTGGCATGAAGCTGTGGCCGCCGTGGCGGCGGCCCATCAGCACGCGCGGCTTGGGCCCGTCTCGACGGATGATCATCAGGGTGGCGGCGTTCTTCGGGCGAACGGCGCGCTGGCCGGGCAGGCGCGGCGGCCCTTCCGGCTTCATGCCGGCGACGAGCGTTTCAGACATCCGAACGACTGTATGGACCCGGCCCGACAGGGGGAAGCGCGAACTGGCTTCAGCGCCCCTTCCGCTTGCCGCCCATCTTCTGCTTGCGCCCGGTGCGCACCCCGGCGGGGCGGCCCGGGCCGCCCGGCCGCCGGTCGCCACGCGCCCGCATGCCGAGCCTGGGCCGCGCCGCGTTGCGGTCGGGCGGGGCGGGCTCGCTCAGCATGGCGAAGACCAGGCCGCCGGTGACCGGCGTCGCCTCCGTCAGCGTCACCTGCACGCTCATGCCGAGCAGCCAGCGCACGCCGGAGCGCTCGCCCACCAGGGCGTGGGCCTTGTCGTCGTGGACGAAGTATTCCGCGCCCAGGGTGGAGACCGGCACCAGGCCGTCGGCGCCGGTCTCGGCCAGCCGTACGAACAGTCCGAAGCGGGTGACGCCGGTGATCTTGCCGCTGAACTCCGCCCCCACGTGGTCGGCCAGGAAGGCGGCGATGTAGCGGTTCATCGCGTCGCGCTCGGCGGCCATGGCGCGGCGCTCGGCGAGGGTGACCTTCTCGGCGGTGTCCTTGATCTGCGCCAGGTCGCGGTCGGTCAGCCCGTCCTCGCCCAGCCCCAGCGCCCGGACCAGCGCGCGGTGCACGATCAGGTCGGCGTAGCGGCGGATCGGCGAGGTGAAGTGGGCGTAGCGGTCGAGGTTCAGCCCGAAGTGGCCGATGTTCTCGGCGGAATAGATCGCCTGCATCTGGGTGCGCAGCACGACCTCGTTGACGATCTCGGCGTGCGGGGTGTCGCGGGTCTGCGCCAGCAGGCGGTTGAAGCGGTCGGTGCGCGGCGCCTCGCCCTTGGCCCAGTTGATCTCCAGCGTCTGCAGGAAATCCACCAGCGCCTGCAGCTTCTCCGGGCTCGGCGCATCGTGGATGCGGTAGATCAGCGGCGAGCGCTTGGCCTCCAGCGTCTCGGCGGCGCTGACGTTGGCCTGGATCATCATCTCCTCGATCAGCCGGTGGGCCTCGAGGGATTCCCGCGGCAGGACGGAGTCGATCCGCCCCATCTCGTCGATGTGGACCTTGCGCTCGGTGCTCTCGATGGCCAGCGGCGAGCGCACGTCGCGGCCCTTCTTCAGGGTGGCGTAAGCGGCCCACAGGGGCTTGAGGATCCGCTCCAGGATCGGGCCGGTCTTCTCGTCGGGCTTGCCGTCGATCGCCGCCTGCGCCTGCTCGTAGGAGAGCTTGGCGGCCGAGCGCATCAGCCCGCGCTCGAAGCGGTGCGAGCGCTTGCGCCCGTCGGCGCCGAACACCATCCGCACGGCCATGCAGGCGCGGTTCTCGCCCTCGCGCAGGGAGCAGAGGCCGTTGGACAGCCGCTCGGGCAGCATCGGCTCGACCCGGTCGGGGAAGTAGACGCTGTTGCCCTTCTCGCGCGCCTCGCCGTCCAGCGCCGAGCCGGAGCGGACGTAGGCGGCGACGTCGGCGATGGCCACCCAGACGATCCAGCCGTCGGGGTTCTTCTCGTCGGGGTCGGCCTCGGCGAACACCGCGTCGTCGTGGTCGCGCGCGTCGGCCGGGTCGATGGTGACGAAGGGCACGTCGCGCAGGTCCTCGCGACCGGCCAGCGTCGGCGGCTCGGCGGCCTCGGCCTCGGCTTCCGCCGCCGGGCTGAAGCCGGTGGGGATGCCGTGGGCGTGGATGGCGATCAGCGAGGCGGCGCGCGGCTCGTCCTCGCGCCCGACGACTTCCAGCACCTTGCCGCGGTGCGGGCCGTAGCGGCGCTCGGCCGGGCCCACCTGCGCCACCACCAGGTCGCCGTCGCGCAGGTCGGCGCCGTCGGCTTCGCTGAGCACGAGGAAATCCTTCGAGCGGCGGTCGACCGGGTCCACGCGCACCTCATGGCGGGCCTTGCGCACCACGCCCAGCACCCGGTGCGCGCTCTGGCCCAGGCGCTTGATCAGGCGCGCCTCGTACTCGCCGCTCTCCAGGCGCGTGAAGCGCACCAGCAGCCGGTCGCCCAGGCCCGGCGCCTGGCCGGCCTCGGCCTCGCGGTTGGGCGACAGCGGCACCAGCGGCGCGTCCTCGCCCTTGGTCAGCTTGACCAGCAGGTCGCCGTCCGGATCGTGCTCGACGACGTCCACCACGCCGACCTCGGGAAGCGATCCGACCTCGGAGAATCCACGCCGGCCGCGACGGCCGAGCGCGCCTTCGCCCTCCAGGCCGTTCAGCAGCTCACGCAGCGCCCGGCGGTCGGCGCCCTTCAGCCCGAAGGCGCG
>JAQGIJ010000358.1 GCA_028291285.1 Phenylobacterium sp.
ACCGCCGTCACCCCGGCCATCGTCATGCTCGTGGGCGGCGAGCCGCTCGGCGAGCGGTTCATCGAGTGGAACTTCGTCGCCTCGTCCAAGGACCGGATCGAGCAGGCCAAGGCCGACTGGCGCGCCGGCCGCATGAAGCTGCCGGTCGCCGACGACAAGGAGTGGGTCCCGCTGCCGGGCGACCCGCCGCCGCCTGCGAACCCGATGAGCTGAGCGGCTGTCGGATATGGCGGGGCGCGAACGTCCTCCGGCGACACTGGAGGACCACGGATGACAGACCTGCCGAGGCCGAGCCGCCGGGGCGCCATCATCGCCGGCGCGGCCGCCGCCCTGGCGGCGCCCGCCGCAGCCGGAACGAGGACGACCATGGCCTTCAGCACGACCGGCCTGACCCGCCTGGAGGCCCAGCTCGCCGCGCACGTGGCTCGAGGATCAGCGCCCGGCCTGGTGGCTCTGGTCAGCCGCGCCGGGGAGACCCACGCCGTGGTCGCCGGCCGGATGGCGCTTGGCGGCGAGCCGATCCGCCGCGACGCCATCTTCCGCCTCGCCTCGATGACCAAGCCGGTGACGGCCGCGGCCGCCATGATGCTGGTCGACGAGGGCAAGCTCAGGCTCGATGAGCCGGTCGACCGGCTGCTGCCCGAGCTCGCCAACCGGCGCGTGCTCAGGACGCTGGCCTCGCCCCTCGACGACACCGTCCCGGCCGTGCGCCCGATCACGGTGGAGGACGTGCTGACCTTCCGCCTGGGCTGGGGCATCATCTTCACCGAAGACCCGCTGGCGATCCTCAAGGCCACGGCTGATCTCCCCGGCTTCGGCATGCCGGATCCCCGCTCGCCGCTGACGCCGGACGCCTGGATGGCGCGGCTGGGCGCCCTGCCGCTGATGGCCCAGCCCGGCGAGCGCTGGATGTACACGGCCGGCGCCAACGTCCTGGGGGTGCTGGTGGCGCGCGCCGCCGGCCGGCCGCTCGACGTGGTCTTCCAGGAGCGCATCCTGGGCCCGCTCGGCATGGTCGACACCGGCTTCAGCATCCCGCCGGAGAAGATCGGCCGCACGGTCACGGGCTATTTCCCGCAGGACGGCAAGCTCGCCCTCTTCGATGCGCCGAATGGGGCATACATCCGCCCGCCCGCCTTCCCGGCCGGCGACAGCGGTCTGGTCTCCACGGCCGACGACTTCCTGAAGCTGGCGCGATTCATGTTCACCGGGCGTGGCGCGGACGGCCGGCGCCTGCTCTCCGAGGCCTCGCTCAAGGCCATGCAGACCGACCACCTGACCGCGGCGCAGCGCGACGACGGCAAGGAGGTCCTCGGACCGGGTCGCGGCTGGGGCTACGGCGTGGGCGTGGTCGTCGAGCCCAACCCGGACGGCGTCGCGCCCGGCGCCTACGGCTGGAACGGGGGCTTCGGGACCTCCTGGTTCAACGATCCTGCCAAGGGCCTGGCGGCGGTCCTGCTGACCCAGCGGGTGTTCGACGGCCCCGACCCGCCCCAGCTGCACAAGGACTTCTGGCGCGGGGCCTACGCCGCCCTGGCGTAGGGGCTATCGCAGGCTGACCGCCATGGCGGCGACCGCCACCGCCATGAGCGCGGTCGCCAGCCAGCCCAGGATGGTCTGGACGCGCCGGGCGACGAAGCGGCCCATCTGCGCGCGGCTCGTGGCGACCACCATCATGGCGGCCATGATCGGCACGGAGATCACGCCGTTGACCACCGCGCTCCAGAATAGCGCCTTGATCGGGTCGATGCCGGACCAGGTCAGGGCGAGCCCCAGCAGCACGGCCGCGGCGATCACCGAGTAGAAGCCGATGGCTTCCGCGGGCTTGGCCTCCAGGCCCGCCTTCCAGCCCTGCAGCTCGCCCACCGCATACCCCGCCGAGCCGGCCAGCACGGGGATGGCCAGCATGCCGGTGCCGATGATCCCTGAGCTGAACAGCAGGAAGGCCGCTGGGCCGGCGATGGGCTTGAGCGCCGCCGCGGCTTGCTCAGAGGTCTGGATGTTCGTCAGGCCATGGTCGTGCAGGGCCACGGCGGTGGTCAGGATGATGAAGAAGGCGACGAGGTTGGAGACGCCCATGCCCACCACATTGTCGAGGAGGATCCGCCGGAGCTGCCCGGGCGCCCGTTCGGGATGGTCGAGCAGGGGGCCGCCGGAGACGGCGTCGGCGGTCTCCTCCTCCACCTCCTCGGAGCTCTCCCAGAAGAAGAGATAGGGGCTGATGGTGGTGCCGAAGACGGCGACGATGGTGACGATCGCCTGGGGTCCGGAGACATGCGGCAGGATGGTGCGCAGCGCCACCTCGCCCCAGTCGATGTGGACCGTGAAGACCACGCCCACGTAGGTGAAGAGGGCGAGCGTCATCCACTTCAGGACCCGCACGTAGCGGTGGTAGGGCACGAAGACCTGCAGCGCGAGGGAGATGATCGCGAAGCCGACGGTGAAGGCCTGGGCGCCGCGGCCGGCGAGCAGTTGGGCGGCCGCGCCCATGGCGGCGAGGTCCGCGCCGATGTTGATGGTGTTGGCGAGGAACAGCAGCGCCACCAGCCCCAACACCAGCCAGCGCGGGAAGACCTCCGCCAGGTTGGCCGCCAGGCCCTTGCCGGTGACCCGTCCGATGCGGGCGCAGATCGCCTGCACGGCGGTCATGAACGGATAGGTCAGCACCACCGTCCACAGCATGTGCAGGCCGAAGGCGGCCCCGGCCTGGGAGTAGGTGGCGATGCCGCTCGGGTCGTCGTCGGCGGCGCCGGTGATCAGGCCAGGCCCCAGCCGCTGCAGCAGCTCGGGGCGGAGGAGGCGGTGCGCGAGGCGCCGGCCGGAGCTCTTGCGCCGCCTGGCCATCGCTCAGGCCTGCAGCGCCTTGCGGGTCTGCTCCCAGTACTGCGCGCCGGTGACCAGGGTGACGATCGCCGCCAGCCAGAAGAGGCCATGGGCGACGCCCTCCGCAGGGCCCTTCACGCCGGGGTCGTCCGGCAGACCGAAGGCGCCCCAGGTCGCCACGATCAGCTCCAGCGCCAGCGCCGTCAGCTGCAGGGTGGTCTTCCACTTGGCGAGCTGGGTCACCGGCAGCTTCACCCCCTTGCCCGCGCCGACCTCGCGAAGCGCGCTGACGGTGAACTCGCGGAACAGGATCAGCCCGGCCGGAAGCACGACCATCGGCTGCGGCCCGAGCGCCAGCAGGCCGAGCACCGCCCCGCAGACCAGCACCTTGTCGCCGATGGGGTCGAGGATGGCGCCCCAGACGCTGGTCGCGTTCAGCCGCCGCGCCAGCCAGCCGTCGAAGAAGTCGGTCACCGCGGCCACGACGAAGGCGTAGACCGCCCAGCGCTCCAGGGCGAACTGCTGGTCCGG
>JAQGIJ010000442.1 GCA_028291285.1 Phenylobacterium sp.
CGCGCGCGGTCAAGACCATGGCGCTCGGCGTCGTCGAGCTCACCGACGACTGGGCGCTCCGGGAGCTGCGCATCTGCGTGCGCAACCTCGACGACCTCGGCCTCTACGCCCGCGAGCTGGTGGAGAGCCTGCGGGCGGCGTGAGGGGACCGGCTCCGCTACTCGGGTTTCTGGTTCGGAACCAGCGCCTCGCCCTTGGCGCGCTTGGCCTCGATCTCGCTGGAGGCGGCGGCGATCGCCAGGAAGCGATCCGGCGTCGCCGGGTGGTCGGTCTTGATGAAGATCGACTGCGGGGCCTCCACCGCCATCTTCCGCCAGAAGTTCTCGACGCCTTGGGTCGAGTAGCCGGCGCGGGCCATGTAGTACATGCCGACATAATCGGCCTCGGCTTCGAAAGCCACGCTGCCGTGCCCGCCGCCGATCTGCATCCCGGCCCTGGTGAAGGCGCCCTTGGTGTTCACGCCGTTGGCGGCGGCCACGCCGTCCAGGAGCAGCCCGCCCAGCCCGGCCATCCTGGCGTTGTGGAGCTTGGCCTGGAGGTGGTGCTGGCCATTGTGAGCGAGCTCGTGGGCGATGACGAGCGCCAGCTCCTCGTCGCTCTCGGCCAGCCGGAGGATCGGCCGGACGAGGTGAACGGTCTTGCCGTCGGCGTAGGCGTTGATCTCGCTCCCGTCGTCCACGGCGATGTCGTAACCGCAGGCCATCACGGGCGTGACCGAGAAGGTCCGGGTCTCTTCCGCCCGTCGCACGACGATCGTCACCGGCGCGGTGGACCTGCCGAGCTTTTCGGTCAGGCGCTTGACGAGCTTCTCGGCCGCGAGCTTTCCCGTCGGGACCGTTTCGCCGTTGAACGACACCAGCACGTCCTGCGGCTGGAGCCCCGCCGCAGCCGCGGGCGAACCGGGGACCACATAGGTCACGGTCAGACCGTCCTTCAGCTGCAAGGCCTCTACCGCCGCATCGCGCAGCTTGGACTCGAAGCTCTCGGCGGTGGCCCACGCCATGCCAAGCCGCGCACCGCGGTCCTGGCACAGATCCTGGTTGGCCACCTGCAGACGGAAGGCGATCTCATCGACCCGGCGGATCTCCTTCCAGCGGGCGCTGAACATGTAGGCGGCTTCGCGCTTCGCCTCCTCCGCGACCTGGTCTTTCGAGGCGTTCGGCGTGGCGGTCTTCGGATCGACCCAGGCGATCAGCCCCAGCGCGGCCACGGCGACCGCCAGCGTCCTCTTCATCTCGCCCCCCAGTCCAAACCCCTCCGCACAGAATAGGCGCAACCTCGGCGTGCGCAATGGCACAGCTTCTCCATCCGGCGGATCTTTTCAGGGGTGGCCGCTACCGCTCTTCCAGCCAGCTGGCAGAGCGCATCTCCTGCAGGCGAGACGCCGTGCGCTCGAATTCGAAGGCGCCGTCGCCCTCGGGATAGAGGCGGAAGGGCTCGGCCTCGGCCAGCACGATGGTGCGGGTGTGCGCCTCGTAAAGGGTGTCGATCAGGATCACGAAGCGCCGCGCCTCCTCGCGCCGGTTGGCGGTGAGCCTGGGCACGTCCTCCAGGAAGACGGTGTGGAAGGCCTCCGCCATCGCCACGTAGTCGTTGGGGCCCAGCGCCACCGAGCAGAGGCTGGCGAAGCTCGCCCGCAGCAGGCCGCCCGCCGCATGCGGCAGGGCGATCTTGCGTCCCAGCACCTCGAGCTCGGCGCCGATCTCCTCCGCGCCGCCCAGCATCTCGCGCCACAGCCGGTCGAAGGACCGCTCGTTGTCCGGATCGATGGGCGAGAACCAGGTGCCGGCCGCGCGCAGCCGGTCGAGCCGGTAGTCGTGGCCGCCGCCCACCCGCACCACCTCCAGCCGGGCCTTCAGCACCTCGATGAAGGGCAGGAAGAGCTGGCGGTTGATGCCGTCCTTGTAGAGCTCGTCCGGGGCGCGGTTGGAGGTGGCGACGAGGGTCACGCCGCGGGCGAACAGCGCCTCGAACAGCCGCCCCAAAATCATCGCGTCGGCGATGTCAGTGACCTGGAACTCGTCGAAGCAGAGGAGGCTCGCCTCGCGCGCCACCACCTCGGCCACCGGCGGGATGGGGTCGTCGCCCTTGTGCTGGCCGAAGCGGGCCCGGCGCGCGGCCGGATCGCCCTGGCGCCAGGCGGCGATCAGGCGGTGGGTCTCGCCCATGAACACATGGAAGTGCGTGCGCCGCTTGGCGGCGACGGGCGCGGTCTCGAAGAACAGGTCCATGAGCATGGACTTGCCGCGGCCGACTGGGCCCCAGAGGTAGACGCCGCGCTGCGACTGCGGCTGGGCCTTGCGGAACAGGCTGGCCAGGCCGTTGGCGGGCGGCGCGGCGGCCAGGTCCCGCTCCAGCCGGAGCAAGGCGGCCAACCCCTCGCCCTGCGCCGGATCGGGACGGATTTCGCCCCGCGCGAGGCGGTCGTCATAGGCGGCTTGCAGCGCGGAAGGCATGGTGTCCGCCTAGCGACACCTCGCGCCCTGCGCAAGGAACGGCCGCGTCGCGGAGGGGTTGAGAGGGGCGAACAGAAGGAGCCTTCCCATGGCCGACGAAGACCGCAGCTTCGCCCCGAACACCGTGCAGGCGAACCGCGCACGGACCCAAGGCCTTGGCGTGGGCCAGAGGGAGATGGACCTGCAGCGCGACCCCGGCCGCGAGGAGCACGCGATTGATCCCGAGCGCACCGAGCCGTTCGACACCCACCTCGAGGCCGGGCCCCCGATGGAGCACACGCCCCAGGTTCTGGCGGGCGACGTCGTCCCGCCCGCGGCGGCCGAGGCGGACGACGGCGCGGAGAACGAGGACAAGCCCTGGCTGGGCGAAGGCGTGCCGCAGAACGTCGACGCGCATGCCGTCGGCGACCGGGATACGCCTGAGGACGACTGGGGCGAGCCGGCCGGCGAAGGCGCCCTCCACGGCGCCAACCACACCCGCCGGCCGATCAAGACCGAGGCCGAACGCGGCCAGGGCGCCAAGACGCGCCAGCACACCAAGGACATCATCAGCCGGCGGAGTTGAAGCGGGGCGCGGGCGTCAGACCCCCAGCTCGCGCCGCACGAAGCGGTAGGTCTGGCGCTTCTCGCAGGCGCAGCCGCGCATCTCGCCCTTGTCGTTCCACCAGATGAGCAGCGGATAGGCGAAGCTGACGCCGTTGTCCTTCAACAGCGGCCGCAGCCGGTCGACCAGCGAGCGGCCGCTCTCCACCACCGCGGTGCGGGCCATGTCGCCGTCGGCAGGCGGAATGCCAGGCGCCTTCCAGGCGTCGGCGGGAACCGCCTCCCAGGCCTGCATCAGCTTCCAGTTCCGGGTGATCCACAGCTGCGCCACGGTCGCGCGCTCGATGGGCGTGGACTTCGGCACGCCATTGTAGTCGCGACGGGCGATCTCGAGCACCCGGGTGTCGACGCCGTGATCGTGCAGCCGGGGGAACTCCTCGGTCTTGAACCGGATGCAGTCGGGGCAGGTGCGGAAGGAGACCATGTAGAGCGGCTTGCCCTTCAGCCCGGGCGAGACCCAGCCGGCCTGCTGCAGCAGCTGGGCGATCTCCGCCTGGTGGCGGGTGATGGTCTTCGGCCGCCAGCGCAGCTCGAAGTTCCAGACCGCCCAGACGCCGGCGGCGACCACCGCGGCGATCAGGACGACCGAGGCCCACAGCTTCAACCGTTTCACGTGCACGCTCCTGGCCCATCCCGCCGACGGCCTTGCCTGGGGAAGACCGTCGATTCGATGACGGATGCGAGCCTGCCAGGTCGGGCCCGTCAAGGCCGGCCCGCGGGCAGGGCGTGGGATCAGGCCGCGGTCTGCGACCGGGCGAAGGCCGGGTGCACGAAGCTGCCTGCGAGCGCGCCGTCGCGCAGGAAGATGGCCACCTCGGTGCTGACGCCGTCCTGGGCGAAGCGGCGGGCGAGGGCGCGGGCTGCGGCCTCGGCCTTGGCGCCGGCCTGGAAGAGCATCTCGTTGTCGAAACCAGGCGAACGCACGGCCCAGCCGTCCCCGGCGGGGACGACGGTAATCTTCAGAGCCATAAGGAAGCTCCTTGGTACTGGCGAGAGACGGATCGTCGTCTCGAGCGGGGAGATAAAGGACGCGCGCGACGTCACGATGACGCGCACACGTCAGGGCTGCCTCAGGCCGACATTCGGCGGCCGTGTTTTCGACATCGCAGCATCGAGGCCCTCGTGGCTTCGCGGGTTACAGGAGTTGCCTTACCGCACCTCGGCGCGGGGCCGCGATGCAAGAAGTCTTGATCGTCTTCGCAGATTTCGAGACACGGTCGCCGGGAACCCGGTCTAACCTGACCGCAACGAAAACCTGCGGGAGGATCAGTGATGGCGGATGTGGTGCAGGTGGCGCGCATCGGCAAGGTGGCGGTGATCACTCTTAACCGCCCGCAGGCGCGCAACGCCATCAACGTCGAGCTGGCGAGCGCCTTCCGCGCCGCGGTCGCCGAAGCCCAGGACGCGGGCTGCATCGTCGTCACCGGGGCCGATCCGGCGTTCTGCGCGGGGCTGGACCTGAAGAACCTGGGCACGGCGGCGCTGAGCGACCTCCCCTCCTACAGCGATGCGCTCACCGCCTCGGCCGCGCCGCTCATCGCCGCGGTGAACGGGCCGGCGGTCACCGGCGGCTTCGAGATCGCGCTCGCCTGCGACTTCATCGTCGCCTCGGAGCGCGCGGCCTTCGCCGACACCCACGTGCGCGTGGGGGTCTACCCCGGCCCGGTGCTGGTGGACCTGCCGCGGCGCGTGGGCATGGCCTGGGCGCGGGAGATGTCGATGACCGGCAACTTCGTCGACGCCGCCACGGCGCTGCGCATCGG
>JAQGIJ010000359.1 GCA_028291285.1 Phenylobacterium sp.
CACGATAAGGGCGAGGCGCTGCTCGGAGCGGGCGTAGAGCCCGGCATCGACCATGGCCACGTTCGGCAGGACGTCCGTACGGCCGAAAGCCAGGGCGAGATCCAGGCAGAGCGCCCGGCAGTGGCGCTCGAGATCTTCCCCGACGCGCTTCAGGCCGGACAGCCGGCGGTGCAAAGCGGCCATGGCCTGGATCTGCGTCGAAATGGCTGCGAGGCCATAGCGCAAGGCGTCCGGCGACCCGGCCTGCCGGCTGCACCAGTGCAAGGACGCCTCGATCACCTGCAGACCGTTGAACCAGCGATGGTTCATCTCCGCGATCAGAAGCTGCATCGGCTCCTGGCGGGAGCCTGTTTGCTCGAAGACCATCGCCGCCAGTGCTCCTGCAATATCCGCGCAGCGGATCGCCGCGGGAACTCGCCCTCACCTACCAGCGCCGCGCAGGGCTTCGCTTGTAGGATCAAAGTCCTGCTTGATGATCCTTCGCCTGGCTTAGGTATCGCGAGTGGAAAAAATGCGCGGCCCGATCAGCGTCGATGCGGGAGCGTAGCCGCGAGTTCGCGGGGCGCGTCAGCCCAGGCTTGACGATGGCGTGCGGCGCCGTCTTGACCAACTCGACGACCCCTTCCGCCTCTACCGCCGCCACACGATCAGCGCCTGTCCGAAGGGGGACGCGGCGGAGCAAGGGCCGCCAAAGCTCCACAGGCGGGTCCAAGACCCGGCAAGCGTCTTCGCTAGGTAGGCGTGGTCGCGATTGGACCCTGCGATCGCAAGTCGCAGATTGGGATGTCGCCCATGCACGTGCCGCTTTCAGCCCTCACCATCTTCGCCTCGACGGTGCTGAGTGCGGTGACAAGCTACATCACCTCGCGAATCAGCCAGCAAAGACAGCAGTCGATCACCAGCCGAACCTATCGCCAGGCGTTGTTGATGGAGGTCCGCGCCCTGCACAATCGGCTGCTGGAGTACGAGACCGCCTATGTACAGCGCGTGATTACGGGTCAGATCTCGGGCGACCAGTTGCTGAAGATCCTGTTTCAGCCCGGAGAGACGGTGGTGTTCACCAACAACGCCTCCTCCATCGGCCTGTTCGACCGCCGCACGGCGCTGCGCGTCCTGCGGTTCTACTCGGACATGCGCGTCCTGGAGGGCCGGGCGGTCGTCCTCTCCGAGGCCGCCTTGAGCGCGGACGTCGAGCTCGTCAGACGCGAGAGGGCCCGCCATCTGACGCAGCTGCGCCAGGTGCGCCGCCGCGCGCACTTCCTGATCCGCCGACTCCACGCGCACCGCTCGCTGCCCGAAAGGCTGATCCGGTGGGGCCGGCGAGGGGCGTGGCCGAACAGGTCGAAGGCCGGCGACAGTGTGCTCAGAGGCCGACACTAAGAACCCACCCCCGGCGACGCGGACCGTTCAACGCCAGAGGTTGCTGCTCGCAAGGTCGAGGACCTTGTCGCCGCGCCCGCTCATCACCGCCTTGACCATGTAGAGGGTGAAGCCCTTGGCCATCTCGGCGGTCACCTTGGGCGGCATGGCGAGCTCCTGGCGGTTGACCACCGCGTCGACCAGCGCCGGGCCCGGATGCTGCAGCGCCGCGCGGACGCCGGATTCCACGTCGGCGGCGTTTTCGATGCGCACGCCCTTGGCGCCCGCCGCCTCGGCGATGGTCGCGAAGTTCGTGCTCTGGAAGTCTGTCCCGAACTCGAGGAAGCCGGTCGACTTCTGCTCGAGCGCGACGAAGCCGAGGGATGCGTTGTTGAACACCACGGTCTTCACCGGCAGGCCGAGCTGGATGAGGCTGAGGAAGTCGCCCATCAGCATCGAGAAGCCGCCGTCGCCCGACAGCGAGATCACCTGGCGGCCCGGAAAGGCGCACTGCGCGCCGATCGCCTGGGGCATGGCGTTGGCCATCGAGCCGTGGGCGAAGGAGCCGATCAGCCGCCGCCTGCCGTTCATCTCAAGGTAGCGGGCCGCCCACACCGTCGGCAGGCCCACGTCGCAGGTGAAGACCGCGTCCGCGCTCGCGAAATCGCTCACCGCCTTGGCGACCTGTTGCGGATGGATAAGGCCGGGGCGTGCGGAGGGCGCGGCCAGCGCGTTGAGGTCCGTCCGCGCCTTGACGTAGTGGGCCAGCGCCTTGTCGAGATGGTCGCGATCGGTCTTCTCGTTCAGCCGGGGCAGCAGGGCGTTCAGGCTCGCCGCCACGTCGCCCACGACGCCCAGCTCGATCGGCGTGCGCCGGCCGAGCTGCTCGGGCCGGATGTCCACCTGCGCGATGCGCGCCCCGCCCGTCGGATAGAACTGGCGGTAGGGAAAGTCGGTCCCCAGCAACAGCAGGGCGTCGCAGTCGTTCATCGCATAGTAGCCCGACGAGAAGCCGATCAGGCCGGTCATCCCGACGTCGTAGGGATTGCCCCACTCCACGTGCTCCTTGCCCCTGAGCGCATGGACCATGGGCGCCTGCAGCTTGCGACCCAGCGCCAGCAGCTGATCATGCGCGCCCGCGCAGCCCGAGCCGCAGAAGACCGTCACGCGACGCGCGCCGTTCAGCAGGTCTGCCAGGGCGTCCAGCTCCGCCGCGCCGGGCGTCACGATGGGCTGCGACGGGATCAGGGCCTGGGCGGCGGGCGCCGCTGCTGCTGGCCTGAGCGCCACGTCGCCGGGCAAGACGATCACCGAGACGCCGCGCCGCCCGATCGCGCTGCGGATCGCGACCTCGGTCGTGCGGGGCATCTGCTCCGCGGTGGTGATGAGCTCGCAATAGTCGCTGCATTCCTGGAACAGGGTCTGCGGGTGGGTCTCCTGAAAATAGCCGGAGCCGATCTCGGGCGACGGGATCTGCGCGGCGATGGCCAGCACCGGCACGCGCGAGCGGTGGCAGTCGAAAAGCCCGTTGATCAGGTGCAGGTTGCCGGGTCCGCAGCTGCCGGCGCAGACCGCCAGGGCCCCGGTCAGATGGGCCTCGGCGCCGGCCGCGAAGGCGGCCGCCTCTTCGTGGCGGACGTGGATCCAGTCGATCTTGCGCTGCCGCCGGAGCGAGTCGGTGAGTCCGTTCAGGCTGTCGCCGACGATGCCGTAGATGCGCTTCACGCCGGCCGCGGCCAGGGTTTCCGCGAGCTGATCGGCGACGGTTCGGGCCATGGCGTCCTCCTGGGTCGGGCCGGCGGCGGGTGATACCGGAACAGCGGCCGCATGGCCGCCGTCGTGCTGCGTCACGCCCCGGCCGAAAGCACCTTGTCCAGCGTGATCGGCAGCTCGCGGATCCGCTTGCCGGTGGCGTTGTAGATGGCGTTGGCGATCGCCGCGGCGCAGCCGGTGATGCCGATCTCGCCTATGCCGTGCACGCCGAGCGGCGCCTGCGGGTCGGGGATGCCGGTCCAGATCACCTCGATCGGCGGCACGTCCAGGTGCGTCGGCACGTGATATTCGGCGAGCGAGGGATTCATGATCCGCCCGGTTC
>JAQGIJ010000520.1 GCA_028291285.1 Phenylobacterium sp.
CCTCGCCGAGGAGCTCCTTCAGGCTGCGCCAGATCGGGCTGGCGCGGTTGGCCAGCGGCAGCTGCGCCAGCGGCCGGCCCTGGCGGCGGACGTTGCCGAAGTTGACCCCGCTGGCCTGCTGCCCGACCAGGCCGCTCTCCAGCAGGATCACCGAACGGCCGCGCTTCCTCAGGAACAGCGCCGCAGAGGCGCCGACAATGCCCGCGCCGATGATCACCACGTCGGCGGCCTGCTCGCGCGGGCTCAAGGCTGCGGCTCCTCGAGATGGATGGGCAGCGGCTTCACCGGCGCCTGGCCGCGCAGCCGCCCCACCTGCTCCACCGGCACGCCGGCGGCGCGGGCGATGATCTCGGCGCCGGCGTGGCCGCAGTATCGGCCCTGGCAGCGGCCCATGCCGACCCGGCTGAAGGCCTTGGCCCGGTTGGCCTCCGCCGCCCCGGTATCGCCGACGACGTTGCGAAGCTCGCCCGCGGTGATCGTCTCGCAGCGGCAGACCACCGCCGCGTCCGGCGCCGCGGCGGCCAGGACGGCGGGCCAGGGGAAGGCTTCGCGCAGGCCCTCGGCGAAGCGGTCCCAGCCGCGCAGTTCGCCGCTGAGGCGGGCGACCTCGTCGGCCCGGACCGGCCGTCCGAGGTCCTGCAGCGCCGCCAGGGCGGCCAGGCGTCCGGCGGCCTCCGCCGCCCGCGCACCCAGCACATAGGCGCCGTCCCCGGCGAGGTAGACGCCGGCAACCGAGCTGCGACCCAGGCCGTCGCGCTGCGGGACCCACTGGCGGCTGGAGGTGTCGAAGCGGAACTCGCAGCGGGCGAGGTCGGCGAGCTGGGTCTCCGGCCGCAGGTGCCAGCCCAGGCCAACGGCGTCGCAGGGGAAGGTGCGGGCGCGCCCGCGGGCGTCGCGGACGACCACCGCCTGCACCTCGCTCTCCGCGCCGCCGGCGATCTCCACTGGCTTCACGCCCGTGAGCACGGGCACGCCGGCACGCTGCAGGGCCAGCGTCAGCGCCACCCCGTTCCACAGCACCGAAGGCCGCGCGAGCAGCTTGGGCAGGGCGGCGATGCGGCGGCCGAGCGAGGAGGTGTCGAGCACCGCGGCCACCCGCGCGCCGGCCTTCACATACTGCGACGCCACCAGGTAGAGCAGCGGCCCCGACCCTAGGAACACCACCTCGCGGCCGATGGCGCAGGCCTGCGACTTCAGCGCGATCTGCGCCGCTCCCAGGCTGTAGGCGCCCGCGCGGTGCCAGCCCGCGATCGGCGCCAGCCGGTCGATCGCCCCGGTGCAGAGGATCAGGGCGTCGAACGGCACGGCGGCCTGCCGGCCGTCCTTGACCGTGTAGAGCGTCTGGCCGGCGACGTTCCAGGCGAGTGTCTCGGGCCGGTAGTCGACCTGCGCTCGGAGGGCGTCGAAGGTGCGGTGCAGCGCCTCGGCGCGGGGCGCCTCCGAGCCGTAGAGCTTCTCGTACGGGCGCGTGAAATTGTCCGGCTGGCGCCGGTAGATCTGGCCGCCGTCGCGCCGGCCCTCGTCGATGACGACGGGGCGCAGGCCGGCTTCCAACAGGGCCTCGGCGCATCGCGCGCCGGCCGGCCCTGCGCCAACGATTACAACGCGAGGTTCGGCCATGTCGCCTCGGGTTGCTGGGTAGAGATGCTCATGCCGTCGAGGGCCAGGGTGGTGCAGGCGCGGACGCGGCCGCCCTCAGCCGTCCAGACCCAACAGTCCTGGCAGGCGCCCATCAGGCAGAAGCCCGCCCGGTCGCCGTCGCCGAACTCGGACTGCCGCAGCCGCCGGCGGGTCTGGAGCACGGCGGTCAGCAGGGTGTCGCCCTCCAGCGCGCGGAGCGCCTGGCCGTCGACCAGGAGGGTCAGCGCCGGCCGGCCGGTTTCGCCCAGCCGCAGCATCCGTCCGGCCATCAGCCCACTCCCGCGACAGGCAGCGGCCGCGCCTGCAGCGTGCGCAGCTCGGCTTCCGAGTGATGGCAGAGCACCTCGGGGCCCTCGCTCAGCGTCACCCGTGGCGGCGCAATCTGATCGCAGGCGCCTGGGATCGAGACCGGGCAGCGGCCGAGGAACGCGCAGAGCTCCGTCCGCGCCGGGCGCGCGCCGCCCTCCTCCCCGCGCGCACCGACGGCCGCGGCCTCCAGCCAGCCCGGCCGCATCTCCGGCGCCGAGGCCATCAGCAGATCTGTGTAGGGATGGTGCGGCGGGGCGCTGAACGCCCGTCGCGGACCGCGCTCCACCTGGCGTCCGGCATAGAGCACGCTGACCTCGTCGCAGATCGCCCGCACGGTCGCGATGTCGTGGCTGATGAACATCACGGAGACGCCGAGCTCGCGGCGAAGCCCGGCGATCAGCTCGAGGATGGCCGCGGCCACTACCGTGTCGAGCGCCGAGGTGACCTCGTCGCAGAGGATCAGGTCCGGCTGGGCGGCGAGCGCGCGGGCCAGGTTGATGCGCTGCTTCTGCCCGCCCGAGAGTTCGACGGCCCGGCGATCGGCGAGCGCGGCCGGCAGGCGGATCAGGTCCAGGAGCTCCAGCACGCGCGCGT
Source organism: Phenylobacterium sp. (assembly GCA_028291285.1). The sequence continues at coordinate 2,545 of JAQGIJ010000520.1, forward strand.
CACGGGCCTCGCGAGGACCCAGTCCGTAGAGGTCGAGCGGGCGGCGCAGGATCTGGCGCACCGAATGCGCCGGGTTGAGCGCGGTGTCGGCGTTCTGGAAGACGATCTGCACCCGCCGCAGCTGCTCGCGGCCGCGCGCGGCGAGATCGTGCGCCAGGACCTCGCCGTTCAGCAGCACCTCGCCGCGGGCCGCCGGCAGCAGGCCGGCGATCACCCTGGCCAGGGTCGACTTGCCCGAGCCGGATTCGCCGATGACGCCCAGGGTCGCCCCCTGGGCGATGCGAAGGTCGATGTCGCGCAGGATCACGTGCCGTGGCAGGCCGTCGGCGCCGCGTGGCCCGTAGCCGGCGCTCAGGCCCCGCACCTCCAGCACCGGCGCGACGGGCGCCCGCGCGGGCGTTGGCGCGGCGGCGGTCCGGGGACGCGCCGCGGCCATCAGGCTCTGGGTATAGTCGTCCGCCGGCGCCTGCAGCACCTGCTCGGTGCGTCCGGTCTCGCGGATCGTCCCCTGCTTCAGCACCACGATCCGGTCGGCCATCTGCGCCACCACCGCCAGGTCGTGCGACACATAGACGGCGGTCGCGCCGCGCTCGCGCACCACCTTCTTGAAGACCCGCAGCGCCTCAATCTGGGTGGTGACGTCCAGCGCGGTGGTGGGCTCGTCGAGGATCACCAGGGCCGGATCTGTGATCAGGGCCATGGCGGCCATCAGCCGCTGCAGCTGTCCGCCGGAGACCTGGTGCGGATAGCGCCGCCCGATGGTCGCGGGCGCCGGCAGCGCCAGGGCGCGGAACAGCTCGACGGCCTTCTGCCGCGCGGCCCGGCGGCTCATCAGCCGGTGGATCAGCGCCGGCTCGATCACCTGGTCCATGAGCGTCTTGGCCGGGTTGAAGGCCGCCGCCGCGCTCTGGGCGATGTAGGCGACGCGCGCGCCGCGGAAGGCGCCGAGCTGGGCGTCATCGAGCGCCAGCACGTCGGTGTCCCCGACGCGGACCTGCCCCTCCGTGATCCGGCAGCCGCCGCGCGCATAGCCCATCAGCGCCAGCGCGATGGTGGTCTTGCCCGAGCCGGATTCGCCGATCAGGGCGAGCACCTCGCCCTTCGGCACGGTGAAGCTCACGTCGCGGACGATGGTGGTCGGCGCCCCGTGTTCGTCCGGCGCGCAGACGTTGAGGCCGCGGACCTCGACCAGGTCGCTCATGGCGCATCCCCGAAGCGACGCATCCCGCCAAGGCCGTCGATCAGCAGGTTGACGCCGATGGTCAGGGTGGCGATCGCCAGGGCCGGCAGCACCACGGCGGGCGCGCTATCGCCCAGGCCCGAGGTGTTCTCGCGCACCAGCGAGCCCAGGTCGGCGTGCGGCGGCTGCACGCCGAGCCCCAGGAAGCTCAGCCCGCTGAGCAGCAGCACGACGAAGACGAAGCGCAGGCCGAAGTCGGCGAGCACCGGCCGGGCCATGTTCGGCAGGATCTCGACCCAGGCGATGTGGAAGCGCCCCTCCCCCCGTGCCCGGGCCACCTGGACGTACTCCATCTCGTTCAGCCCCACGGCCACGGAGCGCGCGATCCGGTAGGCGCCGGGGATGTAGGTGACCGCCGCGATCACCCATAGCAGCGGGATCGATGAGCCGAAGGCCGCGACCATCACCAGCGCCAGCACCTTGCTGGGGATGGAGATGAAGGCGTCCATCAGGCGGCTCATCACCTCATCGATCCAGCGCCCGTTCACCGCCGCCACGAGGGCGAGGGAGGCGCCGATCGTGCTCGCCGTGAGCGCGGCGGCGAGCGCCAGGCCGACGGTATAGCGCGCGCCGCTCAGCATGCGGCTCAGCACGTCGCGGCCGAGGTAATCGCTGCCCAGCGGGTTCTTCAGGCTGAACGGCTCGAACACATCGTCGGCGACGATCGCGCCCACCGGGTGCGGCGCCAGCATCGGCCCGAAGAGGGCGACCAGCACCCAGAACAGCACCACCACCGCGCCGATCCGGCCGGAGAGCGGCAGGGCTCGCCACTGGCGCGCCACGCCCGCCAGGACGGAGGCATGGATCGCGCCGGGCCTGGCGGCCGGGTTGCTGGCGACCTCGGTCATGACGCCCGCAGCCTGGGATTGGTGAGGATGGCGCAGACGTCGGCGAGCAGGACCAGCGACAGGTAGGCGGCGCAGAAGATCATGGCGCAGGCCTGCAGCAGCGGCATGTCGCGGCTGGTCACCGCGTCCACCATCAGGCTGGCGATGCCGGGATAGTTGAAGATGGTCTCGACGATGATCGCCCCGCCCAGCAGGTAGGACAGGCTGAGCGCCACGGCGTTGACGATCGGCCCGGCGGCGTTCGGCAGCGCATGGCTGAGCACCACGCGGGTGCGGCTGGCGCCCTTGAGCACCGCCATCTCGACGTAGGGCTGGCGAAGCTGGTCGATGACCGCCGCCCGCGTCATCCGCGCCATCTGCGCCACGATGACGAACGACAGGGTCGCCACCGGGAGCGCGTAGGCCCGCGCGAGCCCGGCTGCGGTCGGGTGCTCCGGGATCAGGGTGATCGACGGCAGCCAGCGCAGCTTCACGGCGAACAGCAGGACGCCTAGCGTAGCCACCAGGAACTCCGGCGCGGCCACCATCGACAGGGTGGCGAGGCTGAGCGCCCGGTCGAGCGGCGAGTTGCGGTGCATCGCCGCCCCGATCCCCATGGCCAGCGCCAGCGGCACGGAGACGGCCGCCGTCAGGCCCGCCAGCAGCAGCGACTTCGGCAGCCGGCTGGCGATCAGCGCCCGCACCGGCATGTCGTTGGCCATCGACTGGCCCGGATCGCCGGTCACGAGCCCGCCCAGCCAATGCAGGTAGCGAAGGTGCGGTGGCTCGTTCAGGCCCAGCTGGGCGCGCAGCGCCGCGACCGCCTCCGGGGTGGCGCTCTGGCCGAGGGTTTCCGTGGCCGCGTCGCCGGGCAGCAGCGAACTGATGGTGAAGACGATCACCGAGACCAGCAGCAAGGTCAGAACCGCAGCCCCCAGGCGCCGTGCGATCAGCTGGAGCGTCGTCGACATCGGCTCAGGCCTCCAGCCAGACGTATTCGGCGAAGGAATAGCCCATCAGCCCGCCGACCGGGATCGAGCCCAGCCCCTTCAGCCGGCGATCGAAGGCGTCGAGCGAGCCGATGAAGACCGGGATGCCCACGCCACCGTGGTCGTGCACCATCACCTGCATGTCGGCGTACATCTGCTTGCGCCGCGCCTCGTCGGCCTCGGCGCGCGCGGCCAGCAGGAGCTGATCGAAGCGGGCGTTCTTCCAGCCGGCTTCGTTCCAGGGGGCGTCGGACTTGTAGAACAGGCTGAAGATCAGGTCCGCGGTCGGCCGGGGATTGGTGTTCCCGAAGGTCAGGGGATGCTTCATCCAATGGCTGGACCAGTAGCCGTCGGAGGGGACCCGGTTGACGGCGAGCCGAAGGCCGATCTGGCCGGCGGCCTCCTGCAGGATGGAGGCCATGTCCACCGAGCCGTCCGCCGCGGGCGAGGCGTAGACCGGCAGGCGCACGTTCAGCAGGCCCGCCTGCTTCAGCAGGAACCTGGCGCGGTCGGGGTCGTGGCCGCGTTGCGGCAGGCCGGCGAAATAGTAGGGGTGGCCCGGCGGGATCGGCTGGTCGTTGGCCACCGTGGCGTAGCCGCGGTAGAGCGCCTTGCGGATCAGATCGCGATCGAACAGGTGCTTCATCGCCAACACGAAGTTCGGGTGGCTAGTCGGCAGCCGGTCCTGGCGCATTATCAGGTCGGTGTAGTAGCCGGACTTCGTCTCCAGCACGCCGTGCCGGTGCGAAGCCGTGACGCGTCGAGTCGAGCGCGGATTGATCGCGTTGATCAGCTGCACGTCGCCGGACAAGAGCGCGTTCACCCGCGAGACCTCGTCGGGGATGCCGATCAGCTCGATCTCGTCGAGGTAGGGCCGCCCGGGCTTCCAGTAGTTGGGATTGCGCGTGACGATGGTGCGCACGCCCGGATTGAAGATCCGGCAGCGGTAGGGACCCGTGCCGACCGCCGTGCGGAAGTCGCGAGCGCCGTCCTTGACGATCAGGAAGTGCGAGGTGGCCAGGATCGAGGGCAGGTCTGCGTTCGGTCCGGTGAGCCGCACCTCCAGCTCGTGCGGGCCGGTGACCTTGGCCTCGGCGATCTGCTCGGCAATGGTCCTCACCTTCGAGCCGAGCTTGGGATCCTTGTGGCGCAGCAGCGAATAGACGACGTCCGCCGGCGTCAGCGCCGAGCCGTCGTGGAACGCCACGCCCTTGCGCAGCCGGATCGCCCAGCGGATCCGGTCGCTCGTCTCGATGGCCTCGGCGAGCGCGGGCCGCGGCGCCAGGTTCGCGTCGAACTGGGTGAGGCCGCTGTAGACCATGTACTGGCGCACATAGTCGGTGGAGAGCGCGCCCTTCGCCGGGTCGAGGGTGTCGGCGGTGGAGCTGGAGATGGTGGCGACCCGGATCCGCCCGCCGCGCCGCGGGGCCGCGGCCAAGCCTGCGCTCGGCGCCCCCAGCAGCCCGCCGGCCGCGGCGAGGCCGCTCAGCGCCTGGCGCCGGGAGAGGTCCGAGCCCCACGCCATCAGTGCAGCCGGTCCTGAATTTTGTACCAGGCGCCGACGAACGGCAGGAACCAGGGCGGGCCGAAATGGCCGGGAACGGCGGGCCAGTCGAGATCGCGCCAGGGATTGGCCTGCGGCGTCCCGTTCATGACCTGCGCCATCGCCTGGCCGGTGCGCACCGACATCTGCACGCCGTGGCCGCTGTAGCCCATGGCGTAGAACAGGCCGTCGTGCTCGCCCGCGCGCGGCAGCCGGTCGGCGGTCATGTCCACCAGCCCGCCCCAGCAGTAGTCGAGGCGCACCTTGGCCAGCTCCGGGAACACCTCGGCCAGCGTGGCGCGCAGCACCTCGCCGCTCTTGGCGTCGGAGGTCGGGTTGGACATGGCGAAGCGCGCCCGGCCGCCGAACAGCAGCCGGCCGTCGGGCGTGGGGCGGAAGTAGTTGCCGATGTTCTTGCTGGTGACGTAGTTGCGCCGTCGCGGGATCAGGCGGTCGAGCACGTCGGCGCCCAGCGGCTCGGTCACCACGATGAAGCTGCCCACCGGCACGATCCGGCGGCGGAACCAGCCGAACGGCGTCGTCGCGCCGGTGGCCAGCAGCACCTGCCCCGCCTCGACGGCGCCGCGCGGGGTGACCAGCCGCCGGCGTGCGCCCGCCAGCGTCTCGATCCGCGTCACCGGCGCGTTCTCGTAGACCTTCACGCCCTCGCGGGCCGCGGCCTCCGCCAGGCCGACGCCGAACCGGCCGACGTGCAGCTGGGCGCTGCGGGTCTGGACCATGGCGCCGTGGAAGGCCGCCGAGCCCACCTCTTCGCCCATCCGCTCCGGCGGGACGAGCTCGAGGTCCGGGTCGACCTCGGCGCGCAGCAGCTCATAGGCCTTGGCGATCTTGGCGAAATGCTCGGGCTTGGCGGCCAGCTTGATCCGGCCGGGCCGGTGGAAGTCGCAGTCGATGGCCTCGTCACGCACGAGCGCCTCCACCGCGTCGACCGCCAGCACGTGCTCGCGGTAGTAGGCCTTCGCCCGCTCGGCCCCGAGCCGCGCGGCCAGGCTGGCGTAATCGTGCGCCAGGCCGTTGTTGCACTGGCCGCCGTTGCGGCCCGAGGCCTGTCCAGCGACCCGGCCAGCCTCCAGCACCACCACCGAGGCGCCGCGCTGGGCCAGAGCCAGGGCCGCGGAGAGCCCGGTGAACCCTGCGCCGACGACCACCGCGTCGGCCCGGCCGGCGACCGCGTCCGCCTGGCCCGCGCCGAAGGCGGGCGCCGTCTCGAGCCAGTAGGAGGCGAGCTTCACCGGGCGTTCGCGATCAGAGGCCGACAAGCGCCGGAAGGCCGCCGATGTCGTCGATCTCGTGGGTGACGTAGCCCTCGCAGCGCGGCTCGTGACCCCGCTTCACCCAGACCCTGGCGCCCATGCCGAGATCGCGCGCCGACATCTGGTCGTACCGGAAGCTGGACGACACGTGCATGATCTCCTCCGGCGGGCAGCCGAGCTGGTCGAGCATGTACTCGAAGGCCTGCAGCCGCGGCTTGTAGGCCTGCGCGTCCTGGGCGGTGAATACGTGGGCGAAGGGCGCGCCCAGCATGGCCACGTTCTTGGGGATCTGGTCGTTCGAGGCGTTCGACAGGATCACCAGCGGGATCTCCTTGGCGATCCGCGTCAGGGGCTCGGGAACGTCCGGGTGCGGCCCCCAGGTGGGCACCGCCTCGTAGATCCTGCGAGCCTCGTCCTCACGGAACTCGACGCCCCACTTGCTGCACACGCGCGAGACGGAATTGCGGATCACGTCCGAATAGGGCTTCCACGCGCCCAGCACCTCGTCCAGCCGATAGGCGGCGAAGTCCTTGACGAACCGCTCCATCCTGTCCGCCGCAATGCGGTCCGGGAACATCTCGCGGGCCATGTCGGCCATGCGGAACCGGGTCAGGGTTCCGTAGCAGTCGAAGGTGATGAACTTCGGCCTGAAGGTGCTCATGGGCGATTTTTCCAGCTCTCGGACTTAAGAGGTGTCGACATCACCGCACGCGCGCCGGCTCGGCGGATGCGGTGGGTGCGATTAGCTCACGCGGCCCCCGACAGATCACCCCGATTGGCCTCGAAGACGGCGCACAAAAAGCGTTTCTCGGCAGAACAATCGGCACAGCTTGCCGCGGCTTCAGTAGCCCCGATCGCGCGTGACCAGCCCGTACATCGGCTGGCCGGCCTCGTGCCGGCGGATGTTCGCCAGCACCACCTGGGCGGCGCTTTCCGGATGGGTCATGGCCGCGACATGCGGCGTCAGCAGGATTTTCGGGTGGGAGAAGAAGGGGTGGTCGGGCGGCGGCGGCTCCTGGCCCAGCACGTCGAGCACGGCGGCCGAGACCTGGCCGCGCTCCAGCGCCGCCAGAAGGTCGGCCTCGACCAGGTGCCCGCCCCGGCCGACGTTCACCAGCCCGGCGCCTGCGGGCAGTTGTGCGAGCGTTTCGCGGCACAGAATGCCGCGGGTCTGCGCCGTCAGCGGCAGCAAGCAGATTAGGATATCGCACTGGCCGAGAAAGGCCGGCAGTCCGCCGTCCCCCGCGAAGCACTGGACGCCTTCGATCAGGCGCTCCGACCGGCTCCAGCCCAGCAGCGGAAAGCCGAACGGCGCCAGCGCCTGCAGCACCGCTTGGCCGAGTTCGCCCAGGCCCATGACGCCGATGCGCCGCCGCGCCGCCGGGATGGACCGGATGGGCCGCCAATCCGCCGCCCGCTGCGCCGCCAGGTAGTCGGGCAGGGCCCGGTGCAGGGCGAGCGCAGCCATCACGGCATACTCGACCATGCCGGTGATGATCCCCGGATCGATCAGCCGCACCAGCGAGACGCGGGGCGGCAGGCTCGCCAGGTCGAACTGGTCGACGCCAGCGCCCGTCGAGAACAGCACCTCCAGGTCGGGCAGGGTCGCGATGACGTCCGGCGGGGCCTGCCAGGCGGCCAGGTAGCGGATGTCCTCAGGCTCGCCGACGTCCGGCCACAGGCGGAAGTCGATCTCCGGCGCAAGGCTGGCGAACAGCGCCTGCCATTCCAGACCGCGGCTGCGGTCGGCCTTGTAGAGCACGCTCATGATCGCCTCAGCAGCCACATCAGGGGCCCGGTCACGGCCAGGGCGGCGAGGCCC
>JAQGIJ010000262.1 GCA_028291285.1 Phenylobacterium sp.
TGGCCCGAGCTCGGCGAACTGGCCGACCTCCTCGTCGCCCGCTGGCCCGGGCGCGCCGCAGGCGTCCACCGCGTCGAGCTGCCCGAGCTCGGCGCCATCCTGGACGTCGCGGTGCTGGAGGCCGCAGAGGCGCTGGCGGGCTGGCAGGGCCTGGCCGACGCCTGGTTCCTCGACGGCTTCTCGCCCGCGCTCAACCCCGCCATGTGGTCGGATGAGGTGCTGGGCCTCGTCGCGGCCCGCTCGGCGCCCGGCGCGCGGGCCGCCACCTTCACCGTCGCCGGCCAGGTCCGCCGCGGGCTCGCCGCCGGCGGCTTCGCCGTCGAGAAGCGGCCGGGCTTTGGACGCAAGCGCGAGCGGCTTGAGGCGCGCTTCCCGGGGGAGGCCGCCGATCGGCCGGGCGCGGCCCGGGTGGCGGTGATCGGCGCCGGCGTCGCCGGCGCCTCAGCCGCGCGAGCGGTGCGCGCCCTCGGCGCGGAGGCGGTGGTGTTCGACACGCAAGGCCCGGGCGCCGGCGGCTCCGGCAATCCCGCCGCGCTCGTCACGCCGCGGCTGGACGCCGGCCTCGGCGCGCCCGCCCAGCTCTTCGCCGCGGCCTTCGCCCGCGCCGTGCAGCTCTACGCAGAGCATCCGGAGGCGATCATCGCCCGCGGCGTGCTGCAGCTGGCGGCCGGCGTGCGCGACGCCGAGCGCTTCGCCCGCATCGCCGCCTCCGACCTGTTTGAGCCTGGCGCCCTTGCCTCGATAGACGCCGCCGAGGCGAGCCGCCGGCTGGGCGAGCCGGCGCCCGGGGCGCTCGACCAGCTTGCGGCGCTGGTCCTCGATCCCGCGCCGGTGCTGCAGGCATGGACCCAGGGGCCGCGCATCGCCCGGGTCGCCCGGCTGGAGCGCGCCGCCGCCGGCTGGAGGCTGCTGGACGAGGCCGGCGCGGTGATCGGCGAGGCCGAGGCGGTGATCGTCGCCGCCTGTCTGGAGAGCGCGCGCCTCGCGCCGGGCCTGCCGCTCGCCCCGGTGCGTGGCCAGGCGAGCTGGAGCGCGCTCGAGGCGCCGCCGCCCGCCGTGGCCTGGGGCGGCTACGCGGTCCCGACCCGCGAGGGCGTCCTCTTTGGCGCGACCCACGACCGCGACGACACCGATCTGGACATGCGCGAGGCGGACCATGCGCGCAACCTGGCGACGCTCGCGGATCGGCTGCCGGGCCTCGCCGCCCGCCTCGAAGGACGCGCCCTGCAGGGGCGGGCGGCCGTGCGCGCCACGACACCCGACCGGCTGCCGGTCGCGGGCGAGGCCGACGGGCTCTTCCTGCTGAGCGGCTTCGGCTCGCGCGGGTTCTCGCTGGCGCCGCTGCTGGCCGAGCATGTCGCGGCCCTGGCGCTCAGCGCGCCCAGTCCGCTGCCGCGCCCGCTCGCCGCCCTGGTCGAGCCCGGCCGCTTCGCCCGACGCGCCGCCGCGCGGACGCGTTCCTGAGCCGGCGCGGCGGGTCTATAGTGCGCCCGCCTCAGGGGAAACCTTAGCCAGGGAACCGAAGGACATGAAGATCAAGCTCGCGGCCCTAACGCTGGCCGCCTTGGCCGCCACCGCGACGTCGGCGCTCGCCGCGCCACCCAGTTCCAAGAAGCCGCCCAAGGACCAGTGCTTCTACGCCCGGGACGTCTCGAACTTCGCCGCCCAGACGGATACCATCGTCAACCTCCGCGTCGGGGTGAGCGACGTCTACCAGTTCCAGCTGATGGGGCCGTGCCCGGACATCCGCTGGCACGAGCGCCTGGGGCTGGTCGCGCAGGGGTCAGACTGGATCTGCTCGGGGCTCGACGCCGAGCTCGTCTCGCCTTCGTCGATCGGGCCGCAGCACTGCCCGGTGAGCAAGATCCGCAAGCTGACGCCCGCCGAGATCGCCGCGCTTCCGAAGGGCGCCAAGCCGTAGGCGCGCCGGGGCGCCTGTTCGGGGTCGCGGATCGGGCCTAGCCTTCCACCCGCAGCGAGACCCGGGCCGGCGCCGGGCGGACACGAGGGAGGCCGCGAAATGATCGAGCGCGAGGTGACGGTCGAGACCCGCGAGGGGCGGATGCCGACCTTCGTGGCGCAGAGCGAGACGCCGCCGCCGAAGGGCGTCGTGGTGATGATCACCGACGCGCGGGGCGTCCGAGGGGCGATGCGCGACCACGCCCGCCGGCTCGCCGCCTCGGGCTATTACGTCATGCTGCCGAACCTGTTCTACCGCCAGGCCGGCGAGGGGCCGATCGAGAACGTGCTCGACGACGCCTGGATGTCCAAGCTCAACGCCGCGCTCACCAACGACAAGGCCAGCGCCGACGTCCAGGCCTGCGTCGCCTTCGCCAGGGCCGATCCCCAGGCGCCCAAAGGCGCGGGCGTCGGCGTCATGGGCTACTGCATGGGCGGGCGGCTCTCGGTGGTGGCGGCCCAGGCGCTGGGCGACCAGGTGGCGGCGGTGGGCTCGATCCATCCGGGCTACATGGCGACGCGGGCGGAAAGCTCGCCCCACCGCGCCCTCGACCGCATCGCGGGCGAGGTCTACTTCGGCCTGGCCGAGGACGATCCGCACCTCTCTCCCGGCGCGGTGGAGCGCCTGCGCCAGGCGCTCGACGCCAACGGCGTGAGCTACGTCCTGGAGGTCGTGCCGGGCACCGGACACGGCTTCTCCACCCCGGGCAACGAGACCTACCAGCGCGAGGGCGCCGAGCACGTCTGGGGCCGGCTGATCGCGCTCTTCGACCGAACGCTGGCCAAGGCGCCCGCGGGCGCGGCCTGATCAGCCGCGTTTGGCGTCGGCGAAGTGGCGCGTCCCGGGGTTCGGGTATTCGGCCAGCAGGGCGGCGCGGAAGGCGCGGTCCTCCAGCGGGGCCTTCGGCACGGCAAGCTTCGCGCCGCGGGCCTTCAGGTCCTCGGCGAAGACCTGGAAGATCAGGTCGGCGTCGAGGTCGTCGGTGTGGTCGTCGTAGACCGCCGCGGCGGCCTCGTCTTGGAAGGTCAGCGCCTTCCAGACCAGCGAATAGCGCAGCTCCGAGCGGTTGAAGGTCGCCACCTCGCCGCCGTCGTCGACGATCCTCCAGCCCTTGCCGTCGGCGGTGTGGTGCAGCTTCGCCTCGCCGCCGAAGGCGCCCGGCAGGAGCCGCTGCTCGGGACGGCCGATGGCCATCGGCCGGTGGAACATGAACTC
>JAQGIJ010000263.1 GCA_028291285.1 Phenylobacterium sp.
TGCGCCTCTGGGGCTACCGCCAGGTGTTCAAGCGGACGCGCAAGGTCTGGACCCTGAGCGCCCAGGAAAGCGCGGAGATGAGGGCGGAGTTTCCCGACCTTCCCGACCTCTTCGAGGACGTCATCAACCCCTACGTCACCGAGGAGATGCTGGCGCCGCCCGTCCAGGCGCCGCCGGCGGCCGGGCCGAAGACGGTGATCAGCATCGCCCGCCTCACGCGGCAGAAGCGCCTCGACCGCCTGATCGCCGCCTTCGCGCAGGTGAGCGACCGCAGCGCGCGCCTGAAGATCCTCGGCGAAGGGGAAGACCGCGCCTCCCTCGCCGCGCAGGTCGCCGAGCTGGGGCTGGCGGACCGGGTGGCGATGCCGGGCTATGTCGCCGATGTGGCGCGTGAGCTTCACCGGGCCCATGTGTTCGTCCTGACCTCGGAGTACGAGGGCCTGCCGGCGGCTGTGCTGGAGGCGATGGCCGCGAACTGCGCCGTCCTCAGCACCGACTGTTTTCCCGCGGCCAGGGCGATGCTCGCCGATCGGCCCGGCTGCGGCCTGATCGAGGACACCGCGCCGGCCGCGATCGCCGAACTGATCGACCGGCGCCTCGCGCAACCCAGGCCAGAGCACCTGAGGCAATTCGCGCAGGGCTACTCGGTGGAAAACGGCGTCGCCAGCCATATATCAGCGCTGTCGGCTCTGCTGTGAGGCCGACGTCGGCGACGATGGATGTACCTCGTCCCGACCTATGGTACAGTTTGTGCGGATTCAGGGCCCGGGCGCCGCCCGGGGGGCCAGATGTTACGAAAGCTTCTAGGCGCGCTCGTCGCAGCCGTCGTCATGACCTCGTCTGTGGTCGCCCAGGCCGGCGAGCCTGCGGCCACGGTCGGCGCGGCGGTCGGCAACACGATCCAGGTGCTCTATCCGGACGGCAGCTCCCAGCGGCTCTGGCTCGAGCCGGACGGGTCCTGGAACGGCGAGAGCCGCCACGGCCACGCACGCCATGGCCGCTGGAGCCTGCGCGCCGACGGCGCCATCTGCCTCAAGCAGAGCCAGCCGCGGACGCTGCCGCTCAGCTATTGCACCAGCGTCCCGCATTCCCTCAGCGTCGGGCTGCGCTGGGCGGCCAGCGACCTGCTCGGCCGGCCGGTGCAGATGCAGCTGCTGAAGGGCGTCGTCCGCACCGCTGAGGCGCCGGCGCCGCGAACCTTCGCCGCATCGCTGTCGAGCGAATAGCCGCCTCAGGCGTGTTCCAGGCGGACGCCGCCCCGGACACGGCCCTCCTGCCACCACAGACTGAACATGGTGATCGCGTAGAGCATACGGCCGTGGTCGGCGCCGCCGCTTCGATGCTCGTGGAACAGCTGCTCCACGGCGGCGCGGTCGAGGTAGCCGGCGTCGGCCGCGCCGCTGTCGTTCCAGATCTCGCGCGCGAAGGACCCCAGGCCGCCGCGGAACCAGGCCGCCAAGGGCATCTGGAAGCCCTGCTTCGGGCGGGTGAAGGTGGAAGCCGGCAGCCAGGGGGCGGCGGCGCGGCGCAGGAGGTACTTGCCCACGCCGCCGCGCAGCTTGAGGCTCGTCGGCACGGTCAGCGCCCAGTCCACGAACACATGCGACAGGAACGGCACGCGCGCCTCCAGCGAGTGGGCCATGCTCGCGCGATCGAGCCTTGTCAGCATGGCCGAGGGCAGATTGAGCGCCAGGTCGGCATAGAGGAACTGGTCGAGCGCGTCGTCCAGCACCGGCGCGTCCGAGAAATATTCCTGCTCCAGATCGGCGTAATATTCCCCGTCCGTACGGGGATCCTTCCGCGCCGGCGCGTAGGTTCGCCGCCGCAGACGGGACGAGCTCATCTGGGTGGCCGCGAAGAACTGCGGGAAGCCATCATCGTGGCGGACGAATTCCGAAAGCCTTTGGGCGTACTGGCGAAGCGCGTTGAGGCGGGTCGACGAACTTGCCGGCAGGCGCTCGGCGAGCGGGGCCAGCGGCGCCAGCAGCGGCCGCAGACGCTGGATGGCGCGGGCGTTGCGATGCCGCTTGTAGCCGGCGAACAGCTCGTCGCCCCCCTCCCCGCACAGGACCACCTTCACGTGCTCGGCCGCGGCCTGCGAGACATACCAGGTCGGCACGGCGGCCATGTCGGCGAAGGGCTCGTCATAGCAGCGCTGCACGGCGGGCAGGATCTGCGCGGCGTCCTGCAGGTCGACGGCGCGGACGATGTGCTCGCAGCCGAGGTGCTGCGCGGTCTCCCGGGCCGCCGCGGTCTCGTCGATCCGCGCGCCGGGGTAGCCGATGGTGAAGGCCTTCAGGCCGCGCGCGCCGGCGCGGACCATGGCGGCCGTGACGATCGAGGAATCCAGGCCGCCCGACAGGAAGGTTCCGACCGGCACGTCGGAGAGCATGTGTCGCGCGACCGTCTGCTCGACCATCTCCCGGGCGCGCTCGATCCACTCGCCCTCGGAGAGCCGCGGGGCCGGCGAAAAGCGCGGGCGCCAGTAGGCATGGGCCTCGGGCCGCCGGTCGGGCCGCACGATCAGATAATGTCCAGGGTCCAGGCTCCGCACCTGGCGGTAGATCGAGCGCGGCTTCCGCACATGGCCGAAGCTGAAGTAGTCCTCGACCGCCCGGTCATCGACGTCGAAGGCATGATCCGGCAGGACGAGCAGGGCCTTCAACTCGGAGGCGAAGGCGAGGCCGCCATTCTGCTCGCTTATGTAGAGCGGCTTTATGCCCAGGGGGTCGCGCGCCAGGACGAGCTCGCGCGTCCCCCGGTCCCACACGGCCACCGCGAACATGCCTTCGAGCTTCGACCAGGCCTCATGGCCCCAGACAGCGTAGGCGGCCAGCGCCGTCTCGGTGTCGCAATGGGTGGCGAAGACGTAGCCGGCGGCGGCCAGCGCGGGGCGAAGCTGCAGATGATTGTAGATCTCGCCGTTCATCACGATCGAGAGCCGGCCGTCGGGCGTGGTCATCGGCTGGTGGCCGCCGGCGATGTCGACGATGCTGAGGCGGCGCATGCCCATGCCGAGGTCGCCGTCGACGAGCACGCCGCTGTCGTCCGGGCCGCGATGGCGAATGGCGTCGCACTGCGCCGTGATGATGCGCTCCGCCACCGGCCGGCCGCCGCGGCGGTACCAGCCCGCTATTCCGCACATCCCCTCCCCTTAGCGCGACGAGGCGGCTCCTGAACAGCGGAGATCAGGCGTGAAGGCCGCGCCGGCCCGGTCGGCGCCGGCGGGTCTCAGTCGTCGTCATCATCCCAGCGGCGGTGGCGCTCGCGCCATTCGTGGTAGCGATGGTGACGTTCCCAGCCGCCGTAGGCGGGGTAGCCGTAGCCGCCGCCATAATAGACCTCGGTCGGGACGATGCGGTAACCCGACCAGCCCCGGTAATAGCGGACGCGGTGATGGACCGGCCGCCAGACCTGTTCCCGCACGATGACTGTCCGCCTGACGTATCGCGTGACCGGCCGATAGCTTATGGCGTAATGGCCCGGCCGCCGGCACATCCAATCGTGAGCCGACGCCACGCCCGGCGCGACCACGGCGGCGACCGTCGCCAAGGCCAGGGCTTTGCAAATGGGCCTCATCTCAGCCTCCCGGAGCAACACCGGTCCCTCGAGAGGCAGGCTGCGACGGGTTTCCTGAACCCCGCATGACCTATGGCGCAGCTTGGCCGCGCGCCCCAGATCCGGCGAGGTTGGCG
>JAQGIJ010000636.1 GCA_028291285.1 Phenylobacterium sp.
TTGCTGCGCGCAAAGAGCACGCACGACCAGTCGTAGTCGGGCCGCCCCGATCGCAGGAAGCGCAGGGTGCTTCCGTAGAGGCCGGTGTCGCACAGGATCATGCGGCGGGCCGGTCCGGCGACGGACCTCAGATGCTCGTCGAACAATTCGTTCTGTTCATCCAGCTTGGCTCGGACGGCGCGCCCGCCGGGACCATCCTCCTCGAGCATCCGGGCCAGGGCCTGGGGTGTGAAACGAGCCTCGCCGCGCTCGCCCAGCGGGAGCTCGGCCTGGGTGAGCGCTCGGATGACCCGGCCGAGCTGATCGCCCTCGAACTCCCGGGCGAGCTCCTCGTAGGCGTCCGCCGGGCGCCTCGAAAGGGCTGTGCGCGCGGCGACCAGGCGCGAAACCATCAGGTCGGAATAGCCGACCGGACAGGTCAGCTCCGCCGCCTCCAGGAACGCTTCATAGACGAGCCGCAACCTCAGGCCCCCGCGGGCGCAGAACAAGAGCTGCGTCTCTTCGGGATGCTCCAAGGCGAGCAGGTAGAGGTGAAGCCGAAGCGCGAACTCACCAAAGACGGGCCCCAGGACGGAACGGCCGAACAGCTCTGGGCTCACGTCCCGCGGGCTCATCTGAGCGCCCCCTGCAGCTGCGGTCCCAGGGAAAGAAACAACACGCCGTCGAGTTTTCGCAGCAACTTGACGCCCCGCCGCGGCAGCCATCGAGACTGCACGCCGGCCTTTTCGGCCATCTCATGATCGGCGCGGCGATCATCCCCGAGGTGCAGGACCCGCGCCGCCGAAGCGCCTTCCATTTCCAACACGGCCCCGTAGAGCCCGGAACTGCGCTTCGTCAGGTTGAGCTCGGCGCTGGAGTAGACCACATCGATCGGGTGGCCCGGCGCAACGCGGTCGAGCAGTTCGCACAGACATTCGCGCGGCAGATAGATGTCCGAGATCGCGATGATGCGCTTACCGCGGGCGCGCACGGCTGCGAGCGCTCGAAGCAACGGCCTGTTCGGGCGCAGGACTGAAGCCTCGAACCTGATCTCGGCGGCCCGCAGGGGCTCCGCCGCCGTCGGCGGCAAGCCCAGGATGGTGGTCTGCAGATGGTGGATCCGGGCCAGGGGCACCTCCCCTTCCGGACGCGCTGTCTCCATCGCGCGGTAGGCGAGCCGCTGGGCGTCCAGGCGGGATTGATAGAGCGCCTGCAGCGACACGCTGTAGCCGGCCCGCCCCAAGGCGTCGCGAGCCTGCCGCGCCATCAGGGCGAAGCGACGACGCTCGCAGCGGTGATCGCGCAAGAGGACGGTGTCGAACAGGTCGACGCTGACCAGGTCGAACGCCGTCGCATCGAAGGCTACCTTCACCGAGGTCCGCCCCTCCTAGGCACGCACCCCGATTGCGCCGCCGGGCGCCCGGTCCCGTCAATTTGCAATCCCGTTGAAAGGCGATCGCGTCGCGCGCTGCTCCATTTTGAACAGTCGGGATGCGGGCGCGTGAATATCGGTCCGATCCGCGCTGTGGGATTAGTCAGGACACCGCCACCCTTCGCACCATCGCCCCGCGCAGAAAGGTCTTCAGCGATCGATCTCTGTCGTTGAGCCGGAAAGACAGGAATTCTCCAGCGCGGTTCGCCGGCAAAGCCGCAAGAGCTACAAAGAAGAGCGATCGAAGCAGCTTATTCCAAAAGGGCGGTGGCTCCTTCACGAGGGCCCTGAGCAACCGGAGCAGATCCGTCATTCCCGGTCTTCGACCTTTGACGACGTCGAGATAGAAGTTCAGCTCGCGGAAGTAATAGGTCTCGCGCGGATCGATTAGCTTCCGATCCGTGTCGAACCTTTGCAGGATGGCGCGCAGGTGGCCCATCCTCGCGACGAACCGCGCAATATCGCGGTCAAGGATCGCGGCCTCAGGCCCGCGCCCCAATCCCGAGTCATTGCCTCCGTGGATCCGATAATTTCCAAGCTCGTCGGCGATGCTGACGATATCCCCGAACAGGGGGGCTGCGAACAGGATGACGCCATCGACGGCTCTGTCGTAGTTGACCTCCCGGAGAAGCTCGCAGACGTCGCGGCGGAAGACGTTTCCCGACGTCGGCGGGGTCTTGTAGACGCCGCTCCTGAGAACCCGGTCCACGAGCTCGCGGCGACGCCGATAGGAATCAAGCGACGACGCCCGGCCGATCGGCCTGCCATCCGCATCGATGTGGGTGAGCGCGAACTGGAGCTTGGCGACTCCTGGATCCAGGCGTTCGACGATGGTGTCCAAGGCGCCTGGCTTCAGCTCGTCGTCGGCGTCCAGGAACAGCACGAACGGCGCTCGCGTGCGGTCCAGGCCATGAAGGCACGCGGCCAGCTGCCCGCCGTTTTCCGTCCTGAACGCGGTCACTCCGGTCTGGGTGATCACCTCCCACGAACGGTCTATCGAGCCGTCATCGACGACGACAAGCTCGCAGTCGCTTCGACCTTGCCGCAGGACGCTCTCAATCGCCCGCCCGACAAAGCCCTCGTAGTTGTAGCAGGAGATGACGACGGCCAGCTTCGGACGGTTGGTCAACACGGCGCGGCGTCCGTCTCGTTCATCCGGCGGCGCCTTCCGTGGCGACGTTACGAAGCGAGTCCGCCAAGCGTGAGTAGAGCACCTTCGCATTGTAATCCGCTTGGATGGTCTCGGACGCCGCCCGCCCCAGGGATTCGCGCATGTCCCAGGCGCTCAAGATGGCCTCCGCGAGCGCCGGCACATCGCCGACAGGCGTGAGGCGTCCGTTCACCCCGTCCGTCACAAGCTGCTCGAAGGCCCGGATGCGGCTCAGGACGACGGCGGCGCCGCAGGCCATCGCCTCCAGCGCCGCCAGCGCGATGGCTTCGTTCGCCGAGGGCATCGCGTACACGCCACAGGTCCG
>JAQGIJ010000406.1 GCA_028291285.1 Phenylobacterium sp.
GGCAAGGTGCTGGTCACCCACGCCGGCGAGCATCTGGCGGGACCGAAGCTCACCCCCGAACAGTGCAGGGAGCTGGCCGAGCTCGGCGCCACGATCGAGCTCACCGCGCTGACCTGCGACCACGTCATGGGCCAGACGGGCAAGAGCCCGACCGAGATGGCCCGGATGATCCGCACCATCGGCTGCTCGCGCTGTACGCTCGGCACCGACTATGGCTGGACCAAGCAGGTCGCGCGCCCGGCGGCCGGCATGAAGGCCTTCCTCGAGCGGCTGTGGAGCGAGGGGCTGACGGAGGCGGAGCTCACGCAGATGGCGGCGCGCAAGCCCGCGGAGCTGCTCGGCTTGTGACGCCGGCCTGCCGCTTGTGGGCTTGTGCCGCCCGGCCGGGCGCCCTCAGATGCGGCCGCATTTCTTAAGGGCGTGAGATGGACTTCGAGGCGATCCGATACGATCGGCGTGGCGGCGTGGCGGTGGTCACCCTGAACCGGCCGGAGCGCCTGAACGCGATCAACACCGCGCTGCGCGAGGAGATCCACGGGGTCCTCGACCTCGCCAAGGCCGACGACAGCGTCCGGGTCATGGTTTTGACCGGCGAGGGCCGCGGCTTCTGCGCCGGTGCTGACCTCACCGGGCCCAGGCCGCCGGGCGTCGCCGAGGAGACCGGCCAGGCGGACAAGCTTGACGAGACCATGTGGATGGGCCGCTTCGCGCTCGCCCTGCAAGACTTCGACAAGCCGCTGATCTGCGCCGTGAACGGGGTCGCGGCCGGGGGCGGCATGGGCCTGGCGCTGGCGGCCGACATCCGCGTCGGCTCCGAGCAGACCCGCTTCAAGACCGTCTTCTCCGAGCGCGCCCTCGGCCCCGACTGCGGCGTCAGCTACTTCCTGCCCAGGATCATCGGCTATTCACGCGCCGCCGACCTGCTCCTCACCTGCCGGATGGTGGACGCCGACGAGGCCTATCGCCTGGGCCTGATCGACCGGCTCGTGCCGCACGAGCGGCTCATGGCCGAGACGCTGGAGATGGCGGCGCAGATGGCCGACGGCCCGCCGCTGGCGCTGCGCATCTCCAAGCGCGTTCTGCAGTTCGGCGCCGACCACAGCCTGGAGGAGGCGGTCCGCCGCGAGGCCGCCGGCTGGGCCACCGCGCAAAAGGCGAAGAACGATCAGGCCGAGGCCGCCCGGGCCTTCGTCGAAAAGCGCAAGGCCGCCTTCACCGGGACCTGACCCGCGAAACGGCGCCAACTCCGCACGCGTTCCCGCGCCGCGCAGTGACCTCGCGCCTAGAATTCCTCCCACGCTCCGGGCTGACGCCGGCCGCCGCCGCCGGCGGCGCGCCGCATCGCGTAGGTCTGGAGCGGCGGGGAGGGCGGGGCGGCTGGCTGGCTGAGGGGCTCCTCGCGCCCGCGCGGCGGCTGCGCGGCAAGCGGCAGGAAGCGGAAGCCCGCCATGCGCTCGGCCAGCTCGCCGGCGGTCTCGGTGAGCTGGGCCGCCGCGGCGGTGGATTGCTCCACCATGGCCGCGTTCTGCTGGGTGACCTGGTCCATCTGGCTCATGGCCGTGTTGACCTCGGCCAGGCCCGCGGACTGTTCGTGCGCCGAGGTTGCGATCTCCGCCACCAAGCCATCGATCTGGGCGGCGCGCGCGACGATGGACTTCAGCGCCTCGCCGGTGGCGTCCACCAGCTCGACGCCGCGGCTCACCTGGCCAGCCGAGGCGGAAATCAGCGCCTTGATCTCCTTCGCGGCGCCGGCCGAGCGCTGGGCGAGCGCGCGCACCTCGGCGGCCACGACGGCGAAGCCCCTGCCGGCGTCGCCGGCGCGGGCGGCCTCGACGCCGGCGTTGAGCGCCAGGAGGTTGGTCTGGAAGGCGATCTGGTCGATGACGCCGATGATCTGGCCGATCTGGTCGGAGGACCCGCGGATCTCGTTCATCGCGCCCATCGCCTCGTGCACCACCTCGCCGGAGCGCTGCGCCTCCTGGCGCGCGTCGGAGGCGGCGGCGGCGGCGTCGCGGGCGCCGTGCGCCGTGCGCGCGACGGTGGCGGTGAGCTGGTCGAGGGCCGCGGCCGTCTGCTCCAGGGTCGCCGCTTGATGCTCGGTGCGCCGCGACAGGTCGTCGGCGGCGGTGGCGATCTCCTGGGCGCCGGTGCGCAGCACGCCGGTCGAGGCTCCGATCGCCTGCAGGGTGCGCGCCAGGCTCTGCACCGCCTCGTTGAAGTCCTCGCGCAGCACGGCGTAGGCGCCCTCGACCTCGTCGCCGATGCAGGCGGTGAGGTCGCCGTCCGCCAGGCCCGCCAGGCCGTTTGCGACGGTGGCGATGGCCGCCTGGGAGCTCTCGTCGGCCGCCTTGCGCTCGGCCTCGGCGTGCTGCCGGGCGTGCTCGACCTCGGTGATGTCGGCGGCGAACTCCACCACCTTCAACGGCCGGCCGGCGGCGTCGAGGATCAGGTTGAACGAGGCCTGCACCCAGAGCTCGCGGTCGGCCTTGCCGACGCGCTTGAATCGGCCGGCCAGGACCTCGCCGGAGGCCACATGTGCCCAGAGGCTCGCCGGTTCCGCGCCCTCCGACCGCGGAGGCGGCAGGAAAATCTGCCGCTCGCGCCCGACCACCTGGTCGGGCTCATATCCCACCATGCGCAGGAAGATGTCATTGGCCGCGAGCACCCGCCCCTCCAAGTCGAGCTCGATCACGGCCAGCGAGCGGTGAACGGCCGCCATCATGGCCTGGGCCGCCGCGCCCTCGCTGCGAATGGCCGATCGCCTGCGCCTCGCTCCGAACATCGTCACCCCGAACGCCGTTGTCTGACTCGTAATGCATTACGCTCGTCAGGGCTTAAGGCCATCTTACTTGCGAAGTCCACGAAGGATGGATCTTCTGTCCAGATCACGACAGTATACTCAACCGGCGCGCGTATAACTTTCCTCTTCTGCGACTCGTGAAGGACTCTCGATGACGATTTCTCGCCTGATGGTTGGTGTCGACGTGCCCTGGGTCACCAGCTGGTCGGATGAGCCCTTGCTCGGCGTGCGCCCCTGTTCCTCCATCGCCGGAGGCTTGGCCGTGTGCCAGGCGGAGCGGGCGGGACATGGCCGCCCGCAGTACTCGCGCAACCACCTGGTCCGCCAGCGCCGCTCCGTGGCGCAGATGCTCTGCCCGATGTGCGGCGAGCCCACGCCGCAGGAGGATCGCTGGAGCCAGACGGCGCGCCGGACCAGCGCCGGCGCCCTGCGCGCCCGCGGCCTGGGCGCGCTGATCCCGCCCGAGCTCAAGGACGCCGCGGTGATGATCGACGCCGGCGCGATCTCACCCCTGCACCGGGCCTGCGCCGAGCGCTCGCTGGCGCAGTGCCCGCACCTCTCAGCGATGCCGGAGGCCGAGATCCGACCGTTCCCGAAGGCCTGGCTGGTGGCGCCGCTGATGGTGGAGGCGAGGCCGGAGGGCGCCGCGCCGCTGCCCGGCGTCGGCCTGCCCGCCGCGCTGCCGGTGGTCAGCTTCCTGCAGCTGTTCGGCGTGACCGGCGAGCTCGACAAGCGCTGGCGTCGACACCTCCGGCGCAGCGCGCCCGCCTAGCTGTCCTTGCCGCGCGCCAGGGCTCGGGGATCGGCCTTTTCGGCGGGGGCCAGGCGCATGACCTCGGTCTGGTACTTCTCGTCCTCGCCAGCGGCCAGCAGGGGGGCTGCGTCGGCCACCGCCTCGATGAGCGGCTCGACCCACTTCATCTCGGCCTTGTGGAAGTCGGAGAGCACATGGCCGAGCACCAGCTCCTTGTCGCCCGGATGGCCGGTGCCCAGCCGCGCGCGGCGGAAGTCCGGCCCTACCTGGGCGGTGATCGAGCGGATGCCGTTGTTGCCGGCCGCGCCGCCGCCGGTTTTCATCCGGAAACGGCCGGGCGCGAGGTCGATCTCGTCGTAGAAGACCACCAGGTCGGCAGGCTGCAGCTTGAAGAACTTCAGCGCCTCGCCCACCGCGCGGCCGCTTTCGTTGTAGAAGGTCTGCGGCTTCAGGATCAGCGCGCGGACCGGGCCCTGCGGGGTGTCGATGGCGCCTTCGCGGACCAGGCTGTGGAAACGCGAACGCGCCGGCGGGAACCCCCACCGGCGCGCAATCTCGTCCACGGCCATGAAGCCGATGTTGTGGCGGTTCTTCGCATACCCCTGGCCGGGGTTGCCGAGACCCGCGATGAGCAGCATCGCCCGCCGCGGCGGGGCTTAGCCCTCGCCGCCCTCGGTATCGCCCGCGG
The DNA here is from genome assembly GCA_028291285.1 of Phenylobacterium sp. The sequence goes on from JAQGIJ010000406.1 coordinate 4,243, forward strand.
CCACCGCTTCATCCGCCGCGGCTTCTTCGGCCATCTGCGCAGAGGCGCCGGCGACGGTGGCCACCACGGTGTCCTCGTCGTGGGTCGCCTGAGCCGCCGCCGGCAGCTTCAGGTCGCCCACGCGGATCGTGTCGCCGATGTCCAGGCCGGTGAGATCGAAGACGATCTCTTCGGGGATCTGGTCGGCGGGAACCGACAGGGTCACTTCGTGCAGCACGACGTTCAGCGTGCCGCCGCGCTTCAGGCCGGGGCTCTCTTCCTGGTTCTGGAAGTGCACCGGCACAGCGATCTTGATCGTCTGGTGCTCGTCGACCCGGTAGAGGTCGAAGTGCCAGGGCTCGTCGGTCACCGGGTGCATGTCGATGGCCTTGGCGATGACCGACTGGGTCTCGGCGCCGTGCTTCAGCTTCACCAGGTGGCCCAGCAGCTTGCCCGTGTAGAGCGCCTTGCGGAACTCGTTGACGCGGACCGAGATGGCCACCGGCTGCTGGTCGCCGCCGTAGAGGATGCCGGGCACCAGGCCTTGGCGGCGAGCGGCGCGGGCGCCCCCGGTGCCAGTCCGTTCGCGCATTTCAATGTTCAAAACGATATCGGCCATGGCCTTGCCTCAAAACGAAGCCGCCGCGCGAAGGCCGCGCGGCGACGGAGATCCGCGACCCCTGGGGTCGAAAGGTGGGCGTAAATACACAAAAGCCCCGGCCCACGCAACCGGCCGGGGCTTGTTTCCGCAATCCGAAACTCAGCGCCGGACGCGGTGCGGCTTGGGCCGCTTGGCTGACACCTTGGTCAGCTTGGCGGCCTCAGCCGCGGCCTTGAAGGCCGCGATGCGCGGATCGGGCGGCACGGCGAGGCCTGCGCCCTGCATCAGGCAGGCGCCGGTGTCCTGCATGACGTGGGTGCCCAGGCAGAAGACGTCCTCGTAGTGCGGCTTGGCGACCGCCAGGCACTGGTAGGTGTTGAGCTTGGACATGTTCAGGCAGGTGGCGGTGGTGGGCTCGGCCAGCAGCGGCATTACCTGCTCGAGGCTGGCGTCGTCGGCGTAGCCGAGCGCCGCCAGGGCGGCGACCGCGAGGCTGCGCACCACCAGCGGGGTATAGGGCGGCTGGACCGCCCCGGCGGTGACGCCGAGGGATCCGGCGCCGACGCTCGCCTGCTGCAGGCGGGTGGTCTCGGCGACGTCGCCCAGGCCGGGCGTGGCCGAAAGCTGCTTGGCCAGCAGCAGCCGGGCGTCGCGCCCGGCGACCTCGGCCTTCGACCAGGGCGAATGCTGCACGTCGTAGGCAGCCTGCTTCACCGCGCGGCCCTGGTCGAGCAGGCGACGGCCGTCGTCGCCGAGGGCGGCGACCACCAGGCCCGCGGCGCTGGCGGAGCCCGACATGCCCACCGCATAGGCCGGGTCCTTCATGATCTCGTAGGCGATCGTGCGCCGCTGGTCGGCGTCGTTCACATAGATCCTGACGCCCGCCACAAAGCTCGGGTCCTGCAGGGCGGCGACCGCGCCGTAGACGATGGCGCCGCGCAGCAGCTGGTTGGCCTGGTAGGCCGCGCCGGTCCGCAGGGCCTCGGCCACGTCCTGGCCGCTGGCGAAGGCCGGCGAGATCACCGAGGCGCGGGCGACGTAGGCCCGGTAGGCGCCGGCCTGCTCGATCAGCTTGGGCGAGAGGCTGACCGAGGGCGGCGGCGGGGGTGGCGGCGGGGGTGGCGGCGGCTGGGCGCAGCCGGCGAGAACGGCGCAGGCGGCCGCGGCGGCAAGCATAAGGCTCCGACGCACCGGAAAAGCGGACAGCATAAAGGGCAGACCCCCTGAAGATCGTTTCCCCGAACATACCTCGCCGGGCGGCGAGAATATGGCCGGGCGCGGTAAACTCTTGGCGAGAGCTTGTGGCTAACGGTCGCGTGCTGCGCCCCGCGAGACGACGCAGCGCAGGGCCCAGCTTTCGCCGCGGAAGGCGCTGGCGTTCTAATCGAACAGCTTGGAAACGGACTCTTCGTTGGCGATGCGGCGGATGGCCTCACCGATCAGCGCGGCGCAGCTCACCGTGCGGATCTTGTCGGAGCGGGCGATCTCGTCGGGCTGCTCGATCGAATCGGTGATGACCAGTTCCT
>JAQGIJ010000417.1 GCA_028291285.1 Phenylobacterium sp.
GCGATGCGCCAGGTGAACATCCACGGCCCCAATGACGTGCGGGTCGACGAGGTCCCGCCGCCGGTGGCCGGACCCCGCGACGTGGTGGTGAAGATCGCCGCCTGCGGCATCTGTGGAACCGACCTGGGCTTTGTCGCCACCGGCGGCGAGGGCCGGCGCAGTTCGGGACGGCCGATGCCGCTCGGCCACGAGGCCTCGGGCGAAGTCATGCAGGTCGGGGCCGATGTCGTCGGGGTCAGGCCCGGCCAGCGGGTCGTCGTCAATCCGATGTCGACGGACGCGGTCATCGGCAATGGCGGACCGGAAGGCGCCTTCGCGGACCTGCTCCTGGTGCGCGAGGCGGAGCTTGGGCGGAGCCTGTTCGAGATCCCGCACGGCATGTCGGACGCCGTCGCGGCCCTCGTGGAGCCACTTGCGGTGGCGCGGCACGCCGTCAACCGCGCGGCGCCTCGGCCTGGCGAGAACGCGGTCGTCTTCGGCGCCGGGCCGATCGGCCTGGGCGCGGTGATCTGGCTGAAGCGCAGCGGGGTCGGGCGGCTCGTCGTGGTCGACCTCGATGCCGGCCGCCTCGAACGCGCCCGCGCGCTGGGCGCCACCCATACCGTGCAGGCGGGCGCGGTCGATCTGGCGAAGGAGCTTGCGAGGATCTGCGGCCCGGCGGCGGTGCTCGGCGTCCCCGCGGTCGATGTGGACCTGTTCATCGACGCCGCCGGCGCGCCACAGGTGGTCGGCGACGTGATCGCCATGGCCAAGCTGCGCGCCAGGCTGGTCGTCCTGGCGGTTCATCGTGCGCCGGTGCCGGTGGATTTCCAGCGCATGCTGATCAGCGAGCTGAACATCATGACCTCCTGCGGCTATCCCGAGGAGCTGCCGCAGGTCCTCGCCGATCTGAAGGAGCTCGGAGACGAGGCCGAGATCCTGATCAGCCATCGCTTCCCGTTCGGCGAGTGGCCCAAGGCGTTCGAGCAGGCGCGAAGCGGCCAGTGCGCGAAGGTGATGGTGGAGTTCAGCTAGCCGCCCACAGCCTGGATTTCGTGGCCGGAAATCGATGTCGCCGCCTCGTGCGAGGCGTCGGATTCGTGAAGATTAATCAAAAGCAGTCTGGGAGGACGGTTTGGCGCGATCGGCAGGTCAGGATCTATTCGACCTCACAGGCAAGAAGGCGCTGGTCACCGGCGGCAACAGCGGCCTGGGCCTGGGCTTCGCGCGCGGCCTGGCGAAACAGGGCGCCGACCTGATGCTCTGGGCCCGCAGCGCCGAGAAGAACCAGGCGGCTGAGGTGGAGCTGCGGGCGTTCGGCGGCGAGGTTCATTCCCGGTCCGTCGATGTCGCGTCTGAAGCGGCGGTGGTCGAGCAGATGCAGGCGGCGGTGGCTGAGTTCGGCCGCCTGGACTGCGTGATCGCCAACGCCGGGATCTCGACCCAGGTGCCGTCCGTGCTCGAGCTGGACGCCGCCACCTACCACGGCCTGCTGGACATCAACATGCACGGGGCCTTCTACACCCTGCGCGAAGCCGCCCGGCACATGGTGGCGCGGGCGAAGGCCGGCGATCCCGGCGGCTCCCTGATCATCTGCGGCAGCCTCTCGGTCTTCCTGGGCGTGCCGGGCATGGTCCACTACGCCGCGGCCAAGGGCGGCCTGGCCTCGATCATGCGCAGCATGGCCGTGGAGCTGGGCCAGTTCGGCATCCGCGTGAACATGGTCGCGCCCGGCTACATCAACACCGACCTCGGCCGCGGCCGCGAGCCGAGGCCGCAGGACAAGCTGTTCGCCGAGCGCACGCCGATCCCACGGGTGGGCTACCCCGAGGACTTCGAGGCGATCGCCGCTTACCTGGCCAGCGACGGCGCGGCCTTCCACACCGGCGATGTCATCGTGATCGACGGCGGCTACCTCGTGAACGTCTACTGAAGGAGGTCCGATGACCCTGGAGACCAACCGGCCGGAGCGGGACGCGACCATGCTCGCCAGCCTGGTGAACGCCGGCGAGGCGCAGCGCGAGGCGATCCCCGTCACCGACTTCATCTTCATGTCGCAGGACGTGTCGAACGCCTACCTGGTCACCACGCCGGACGGCGACGTGCTGGTGAACAGCGGGACGGTGGCGGGCGGGCCGCGGCACAAGGCGCTGTTCGCCAAGGTGAGCGGCGCACCCGTGCGCCACGCCATCATCACCCAGAGCCATCCCGACCACTTCGGCGGCCTGCCGTGGCTGCGCTCTGCGCAGACCCAGGTGATCGTCCACGCCCGCTATCCGGAGACGCGCGACTACTACCGCACGCTCTCGCCCTTCTTCGGGCCGCGCACCGGCAAGCTGTGGTCGCAGATCGTCAGCGTGCATGCGCCCGGCCAGGAGCCCACCGAGGTCGAGCCCGACGTGCTCGTCGACGACCGCTACGCCTTCGAGCTTGGCGGCCGCCGGTTCGAGATCCTCTGGACGCCGGAGGGCGAGACCCTGGATTCGCTCACCGTCTGGATGCCGAACGAGCGGGTGGCCTTCACCGGCAACCTGTTCGGCCCGGTGTTCATGAGCATGCCGTTCCTGGTGACGCTGCGCGGCGACAAGCCCCGGAGCGTGGACAGCTATCTGAAGTCGCTGGAGCGGGTGCGGGCGCTCGAGCCGGAGCTGCTGATCACCGGGCACGGCGAGCCGATCCGCGGCGCGCGCCGGGTGCGCGACGACCTCACCAAGCTGCGCGATGCCGTGGCCTATGTGCGCGACGCCACCATGGCGGGGATGAACGCCGGCAAGGACGTGCACACCCTGATGCGCGAGATCCGTCTGCCGAGCGAGCTGCAGATCGGCGAGTTCCACGGCAAGACCTCCTGGAACGTGCGCTCGATCTGGGAGGGCTATTCCGGCTGGTTCCACTACGACTCCACGACCTCGCTCTACGGCGTGCCGAGGTCCAGCGTGGACGCCGACCTCGTTGAACTGGCCGGGGCGGAGGCGCTGACCGCCCGCGCCCGGGCGCACGTGGCCGCCGGCCGGCCGCTGCAGGCCCTGCATCTCCTGGAGATCGTGACCGGCGCAGGCGCCGACACGGCCGCGGCGATCGACACGCGGCGCGAGGCGCTCCAGGCGCTGCTGGCGGCCGGCGGCGGGGTGAACCTCAGCGAGACCATGTGGCTGAAGTCCGAGATCGCCGCCGCCGACAAGGCGCTGGCGGCATTGCGATAACAGGAGCGAGGGAAAGAGCGTGCGGGAGATGAATGCGGACCAGCTGGTGGAGCGGGCGCACCGGCAGACCGGCGTCGACAGCTTCCATAGCCAATCCTTCCGCGAGGGGCTGGAAATCCTCGTCGCCGACGCCAACCGCGGCGGTCAGTACAACGACAAGGGCGTGGACTATTTCGAGGCCCAGGCGACGCACTTTCTGAGCGTCCGGCTGAAGCTCGACGACTACATCCGCCGCAATCCGGAGGTGCTCGAGGTCCCCATCAAGGCGCCGGTGGTGGTGCTGGGCATCCCGCGCACGGGAACGACGCTGGCCAGCAACCTGCTGGCGACCGACCCGGCGCGGCGCTCGATCCTGACCTGGGAGGCGGACGATCCGGTTCCTCCGCCGACGGCGGAGACCCTGTTCACCGATCCGCGGGCGCTGGCGGCGCTGGAGGCCGAGCGTGAGCGCCAGGCGCTCAACCCCGAGGCCGGCCGCTTCTACATGTCCTCGGCGGTCTTCCCGACCGAATGCACCTTCATCCAGGCGCACGACTTCAAGTCGCTGTTCTGGGAGTCGCACGGGCGCCTGCCCGGCTACGCCGAGTGGGTGCTCAGTTGCGACATGACCTCGGCCTACGACCATCATCGCCGGTTCCTGCAGGTCCTGCAGCAGAAGGCGCCGGGGGCCTGGAACCTGAAGATGCCGTCGCACGCGCTGCACATCCGCTGGCTGCTGGAGGCCTATCCCGACGCCCGCATGATCTGGACGCACCGCGACCCGTTCACCGTCACCGGTTCGCTGTGCAGCCTGATCAGCAACACCCACCTGCGGCTGATGGACGAGCCGGACCTCGCCTGGGTGGCCCAGAACTATCCGCCGCAGCTCGCCGAGCACGCCAACCGGGTGATGCGGAAGCGCAAGGAGATCGGCCACGACCGCATCTTCGACCTGCACTACGCGGACATGACGCGCGATCCGATCGCGACGATGCGCCGGCTCTACGCCTGGCTGGGCGACGCCTTCACGCCCGAGGTGGAGGCCGGCATGCGCGCCTGGCTGCAGGCCAACCCGCAGGGCAAGTGGGGCAAGCATGCCTACCGCCTGGAGCAATGGGGGCTCAGCCCGGAGAAACTCCGCCCCCATTTCGCCGACTACCTCGCCGAGTATGACATCGAGCGAGAGGGAGCCTAGCCGATGCTGCCGGCCACCATCATGAAAGGTTTCTTCCAGCTGGGCTATGTGACCAGCGATCTGGACCAGGCCATCGTCCTCTACGGCGAGCGCTTCGGCGTGAAGCAGTTCCTTACCTTCGACAGCCGCGCCTTCAATCCCGACGCCGAGCGGATCGTCCGGGTGGGGCTGGCCTGGACCGGCGAGGTGATGATCGAGCTGATCGAGCCGGTGGGGGAACACCCGCTCTACGCCTGCGCACTGCCGCAGCAGGGGTTCGGCATCCAGCTGCACCACCTGGGCTATCTCGTGCGCGACCAGGCGCAATGGGAGGCGGCGCTGGCCGCGCTCTCCGATCCCGCGACGCCCATCGTCGTGCGTTCTGATCCGAGCGACATGCTGGAGTACGCCTATGCCGACGCGCGGGGCCTGGTGGGCCACCATGTGGAGATCGTCTGGCTGAAGCCGACCGGCGAGGCCTTCTTCGAATCCGTGCCGCGCAACTGAGTGCGGCGCTCAGATCGCGCAGCGGCGCACGTCCGAGGGGCGGCAGCCCGTCGAGTTGCGAAACGCCGCTGCAAAGCTTGCGCTGCTGGCGAAGCCCAGTTCGCGCGCGACCGCGCCGATCGGGTGCTCGGTCTGAGTGAGCAGCGCCCAGGCCCGCTGCCGGGTCGCACTGGCTACGCGCACGCCGATGCTTTCGCCCGTCTCCTGCCGGTAGGCGCGCGCCAGCTGCCGCTCGCTGAGACCGCACAGGGAGGCCAGCTCGGCCATGCGGGGCGGTGGCAGTCGGGCGCGCAACCGCTCCTCGATCAGGCGCAGTCGCGCAGGCGGCAGGCCGCCGCGCTTGCGAGCGCAGGTCCCCGGCGCGCGCTGGATCCGCCGTTCGACCTCTGCGGCGATGGAGATCGCCGCCGCCTCGATCAACGCAGGCGTCTCGAGCCGCTGCTGCGCCACCTCGGCGGCAAGTCGCCAGAGCGCGCTGCGGATCCCGGCGTCGCGCAGGTGCAGCCCCTCCGCAAGCCGCGCCTCGTCGAGGTCGTCCACGGCCAGCTGGAGCAGCTGCGGCGCCAGGAGCAGGCTGAGCGAGGTCTGCCGGCCCGCGCCGTGCGATCCGCTGAATTCGAGGGTGGGCGGGAGGAACAGCACGTCACCGATCGGCTCGGACCGTCCGCCGCGCCAGCGCTCCAGGTAGCGGCCGCGAGGCTCGCCGGGCCGCGAGGTCAGGCTCAAGTCGAGGAGCCAGTGATCCGTCACCCGGCGCGCGTCGGCGACCGGCTCGCGCCAGCGATAGGCGCGCACCTGCACCACCAGCATGGGCGTCTGCAGGGCTTGGTGGATGACGAGCTCGCCTGTCTCCCGCGGGCGCTCGTCCTGAACGGCTGAGATGGGCATGTGAGCGGAGCTCGAAGCGACTGGGCCGGAAGGTCAGCACAGAAACGGCGAGGGGTCACCCTTGCTCGACCCCCGCGCTAGCCGGGCCGGCGTTCGGGGAGCTCGGATAGGCCCCGAAGCTGAGGGTGACGAGGCCCGCCACGGCCAGCGTCGCCGCGATCGTCATCAGGAAGACATCGTAGGAGCCAGAGCGGTCGAAGAGCGCGCCGGCGGCGAGCGGGCCGATGGCGTAGCCGGCGCCGAACACCGCCATGCCCAGTCCGTAGATCGCGCCGAAGTGGCGGACGCCGAAGTAGCGTGAGAGCAGGAACGGCAGGAGGTCGCCCTCGACCCCGACCGACAGGCCGATCAGCACGGCCGAGACCAGCCCCCGCAGGTAGGTCCCGCTCGATCCCACAAGAAGCAGGCAGCCGAGCGCCGGCAGCAGGTAGAAGGCGAGGGCGATCCAACGCGCGTGCAGCCGGTCCAGCAGCAGCCCGCCAACCCAGCGGCCGAACAGCACGGACGGACCGATCGCCGCGGCGATGCTTGCCGCCTGCACCGTCGAGAACCCGCGGTCCGTGAGCAACGGCTGGAGGTGCACATTGATGGCCGAGGAGACGATGGCGGCCGCGGCGAGCACCAGCACGATCCGCCAGAGGAGGCCGGTGCGCATCGCTTCGGGCAAGGTATGGCCCCAGGCCCTGACGTCCGTGGCGCCTTTCGCCACGGCGCGGGCGACCGGCGGCCGGAAGGCGAACACCACGAGCGGACCGAGCGTCAGCAGGATGAACGCCCCCAGACCGGGATAGACGCCCCGCAGCCCGAAGGTGTGCAGCAGCCATAATGTCAGCGGCGGATAGACCACCGAGGCGATGCCGGAGCCGGAGAGCCCGAGACCGAGCGCCAGGCCGCGCGACACCTGGAAGGCGCTGGCGATGGCCGCGCCCCAGACGATCGGCAGGATCAGCACCACCACCAGGGCGTAGGCGCTCCAGGCGGCGATCCAGGTCCAGACGGAGGGGCCCGTCAGGCCGACGGTGGC
>JAQGIJ010000421.1 GCA_028291285.1 Phenylobacterium sp.
GGGCGCGAGCGCGCCGGCGGCGAGCCCGCCCAGGCCGCCGGCGCGGCTGACGGCGATGGCGAGCGCGGCGTCCGAGGCGCCGACCAGCGGCGCCTGCAGGATCGGGATCGGCAGGCGCTCCAGCAGGTCGCGAAGGCTCACGACGCACCCTCCCCGTCCGCGTCCTTGCGAGCCAGCTTCTCCAGCACCTTGCCGCGGCCGCGCGACAGCGCCGTCACCACCCCGCGCAGGGTGCGCACCTCCTGGTCGGTGAAGCGGGCGCGGCCCAGCGCCGAGCGCAGGTTCTGCACCATGGAGGGCGTCTTCTCCGGCGGGTGGAAGAAGCCCGCCGCCTCCAGCTCCCGCTCCAGGTGCTGGTAGAAGCCCAGCAGCGACGCGGCCTCCGCCGGCGGCGCGCCCTCGCGGAACGCCGCCGGCGGGGCGTCCTGCGCGGCGGTGAGCCACTCGTAGGCGTTCACCGCGACGGCCTGGGCGAGGTTCAGCGAACGGAACCGGGGATCGATCGGGACGGTCACCACCGCCTGGCAGAGCGCGACGTCGGCGGTCTCCAGCCCCGCCCGCTCGCCGCCGAAGAGCAGGCCCGTACGAAGGCCCTCGCCGGTCGCGCGGCGCAGCTCTGCGGCCGCCTGGCGTGGCGTCAGGAGCGGCAGCTGCAGCTCGCGCGGGCGGGCGGTGGTGGCGAACACCAGACGCAGGTCGGCGATCGCCTCCGAGACCGAGGCGAACACCCGCGCCCCCTCCAGCGGCCAGTCCGCGCCCGAGGCCGAGACCCAGGCGCGATCCTGCGGCCAGCCGTCCCGGGGATTGACAAGGCGTAGCTCGGCGAGGCCGAAGTTGGCCATTACGCGGGCCACGGAGCCGATGTTCTCGGCCAGCTGCGGCGCGTTCAGGATCACGACAGGTGGCGCGGGCGAGGCTTCGGCCATGGCGCGTATAGAGGAGCCCCCGCAGCCCATGGCAAGCCTTCCCCGCCGCCAGATCCTGATCGGCGCGGGCGCCGCGGCGCTCAGCGCCTGCTCCCCCCGCTCGTCGATGACGGTGGCCCACACCCCGCCGCTGGACATGAAGCAGCTCAACCGCGAGGTCGGCGAGATCGCCGCCCGGCTGGTGCCAGGCGTGCTGGGCGTCGGGCTGCGGAATCTGGATTCCGGCGAGGTCTGGACGCTGAACGGCGCGCGGCGCTTCCCGCTGCAGAGCGTCTTCAAGGCGCCGCTGGCCGCCGCCGCCCTGGCGGAGGCCGAGGCCGGGCGGCTCTCGCTCGACGAGCGCCTGGTGCTGAAGGAGATGGACCTCTCGCCGCCGCACTCGCCGATCGCCGAAGCCTGGCCCCGCCGCGCCGACTACACGGTCCGCGAGCTCCTGCTGGCCGCCCTGACCGAGAGCGACAACACCGCCGCCGACGTGCTGATGGCCCGGATCGGCGGACCGGGCGCAGTCACCGCCTGGCTGGTCGGCAAGGATATCGAGGAGATCCGCGTCGACCGCTACGAGCGCGAGCTGCAGACCGAGATGCTGGGCCTGTCGCCGTTCCGCCCATCCTGGCGGAGCGAGGCGGCGTTCGGGCAGGCGCTCGCCACCGTGCCGCCGGCGCAGCAGCGTCAGGCGCTCGCCGCCTATCTGGCCGATCCCCGCGACACGGCCACGCCGCGCGGCGCCCTGCACTTCCTCGACCTGCTCGACGACGGGGAGCTGCTCGGCGCCGCCGCGCAGCGCGTCCTGCTGCAGGCGATGAGCGCGACGCGGTCCGGCGCCCAACGCCTGGGCGCCGGCCTGCCGAAGGGCTCCCACTTCGTCCACAAGACCGGCGCGGGGCGCGTCGTCCAGGGCGTCACCTCGGTCCTCAACGACATCGGCGTCGCCACCCTGCCCGACCAGCGGCGCTATGCGATGGCGGCCTTCCTGGACGGGGCCACGGCCCCGCCGGCCACCTGCGAGGCGGCGCTGGCGGAGGTGGCGCGGGCCCTGGTGCGCGGGGTGGGCAGAGGCGGCTCCGCGAGGCGGCTGATAAATCTATAGGGGCTTGCGCTTTGCGTGAGGCGCATCGGCCGCTATACGGCCCAGCGAACAAGATCCGCGTGGGAGCGCTCCGTGGCCAAAATCAAAGTCGCCAATCCCGTCGTCGATATCGACGGCGACGAGATGACCCGCATTATCTGGAGGCTGATCAAGGAGAAGCTGATCTTCCCCTTCCTCGATCTGCCGCTGGACTATTACGACCTGGGCATCGAGCATCGCGACGCGACCGACGACAAGGTCACCGTCGAGGCGGCCGAGGCGATCAAGCGGCACGGCGTCGGCGTGAAGTGCGCCACCATCACCCCGGACGAGGCGCGGGTGGAGGAATTCAAGCTCAAGAAGATGTGGAAGTCGCCGAACGGCACCATCCGCAACATCCTGGGCGGCGTGGTCTTCCGCGAGCCGATCATCTGCCAGAACGTGCCGCGGCTGATCCCCGGCTGGACCCAGCCCATCGTCATCGGCCGCCACGCCTTCGGCGACCAGTACCGCGCGACCGACTTCGTGGTCCCCGGCAAGGGCAAGCTGAGCATGAAGTGGGAAGGCGAGGACGGCCAGAAGATCGAGCACGAGGTGTTCGACTTCCCCGGCGGCGGCGTCGCCATGGGCATGTACAACCTCGACGACTCGATCCGCGACTTCGCCCACGCCTCGCTGGCCTACGGGCTGAACCGCAACTATCCGGTCTACCTGTCGACGAAGAACACCATCCTCAAGGCCTACGACGGACGCTTCAAGGACATCTTCCAGGAGGTCTTCGAGACCGAGTACGCCGAGCAGTACAAGGCCGCGGGCCTGACCTATGAGCACCGGTTGATCGACGACATGGTGGCTGCGGCGCTGAAGTGGTCCGGCGCCTTCATCTGGGCCTGCAAGAACTACGACGGCGACGTGCAATCCGACACGGTGGCCCAGGGCTTCGGCTCGCTCGGCCTGATGACCTCGGTGCTGGTCACCCCCGACGGCAAGA
>JAQGIJ010000429.1 GCA_028291285.1 Phenylobacterium sp.
CGACGGCCGAGCCGCCGGGGTCCGCGCCGACGTGGCGGACGCGGCGGCCGGGGGGGCCTCGGCCGCCCCGGTCTTCTGCTCGGCCCGCGCCGTAAGCAACAAGAAGGCGGATTCGCGGTCCTGCGCCTGGTCGTAGAGGCCGCGCACGGGACTCTGCGCCAGCACCTGCCGGCGCTCGTCGGCGGTGAGCGGCCCGATGCGGGAGTCGGGCGGGCGGACGGCGGTCTTCTCCACCATGGTCGGCGCGCCCTTCTCGTCCAGCACCGAGACCAGGGCTTCCCCGACGCCGAGGTTCTGGATCGCCTCGGCGGTGTCGAAGGCCGGGTTGGGCCGAAAGCTCGCGGCCGCCGCCTTCAGGCCGCGCTGCTCGACCGGCGTGTAGGCGCGAAGGCCGTGCTCGATCCGGTTGCCGAGCTGGCCCAGCACCGTGTCGGGCACGTCGGCCGGGTTCTGGGTGACGAAATAGACCCCGACGCCCTTGGAGCGGATCAGGCGGACGACCTGCTCCACCTTGTCGAGCAGGGCCTTGGGCGCGTCCTTGAACAGCAGGTGCGCCTCGTCGAAGAAGAAGACCAGCTTCGGCTTCGCCGGATCGCCGACCTCCGGCAGTTGCTCGAAGAGCTCGCTCATCAGCCAGAGCAGGAAGGTGGCGTAGAGCTGCGGGGACGAGATCAGCTTGTCGGCCGCCAGTACGCTGACGTAGCCGCGCCCGGAGCCGTCGGTCCGCATCAGGTCGGCGAGCGCGAGCGCCGGCTCGCCGAACAGGTTGGCGCCGCCCTGGTTCTCCAGCACCAGCAGCTTGCGCTGGATGGAAGCGACCGTCGCCGGCGCGACGTTGCCGTACCTGGCGCCGAGCGCGGCCGCGTTCTGCGAGGCGTAGGTCAGGGCGGCCTGCAGGTCCTTCAGGTCCAGCAGCAGCAGGCCCTCCTCGTCGGCGGCGCGGAAGACGACGTTCAGCACCCCCTCCTGGACGTCGTTGAGGTCGAGCATGCGGGCGAGCAGCAGCGGGCCCATCTCGCTGATGGTGGCGCGGATCGGATGGCCTTCCTGGCCGAACAGGTCCCAGAAGATCACCGGGGCGGCGGCGGGATGCAGGGTCACGCCCAGCGCCTGGGCCCGGGCCTGCAGCTTGTCGCTCGGCTGGCAGGGGGCGGCGACGCCGGACAGGTCGCCCTTCACATCGGCGGCGAAGACCGGCACGCCGGCGTCCGACAGCCCCTGCGCCAGCACCTGCAGGGTGACGGTCTTGCCGGTCCCCGTGGCGCCCGCCACCAGGCCGTGGCGGTTGGCCCGGTCGAGCCGCAGCACCTGGGGATGATCGGATGCGCCGATCAGCACGCCGTCGTCGACCACGGGAAGCTCCTTCTGTCGGGAGGCGCCGCTTCGCTCCCGGCACCGGAACGCCCCGGCGCGCCAAACGCTCACGCTCCACAGCAAAGCACGGTAGTTGCACCTGTAACGATTGACGTGGACGCCCGCGCCGAAGACAGTCCGCACCCCGCGCCGCAACCGCCAGGAATCAATGGCCGACGCCGCCTCGTCCTCCGCCGTCTCCCGCAACGCACTGGTCGTGCTTGCGGTGATCGCCGCGGGGGCCACCCTCTACTGGCTGGCGGACATCCTGACGCCGCTGGCGCTCGCCACCTTCCTGTCGGTAATGATCGACGGCTTCGCCCGGGTGCTGGCGCACCGGCTGCCCGGCATTTCCCGCCGCGCCGCCCTGCCGCTGGCCGTGGTGCTGTCCCTGGCGATCTTCGGCGGCAGCGCCTTCTTCGTCGCCGAGAACGCGGCTGGGTTCGCCAGCCAGGTGGTCCACTACACGCCCAAGCTCAACACGCTGATCGCCCGCGCGGCGGGCCTGGTGGGCGTGCGCGCGCCCGTCACCGTGGCCAGCCTGATCCAGCAGCTCGACCCCGCCAAGTACCTCGGACCCGTGGCCAAGGCGCTGCAGAACTTCACCTCCACGGCCGGCTTCGTGCTGGTCTACGCGGGCTTCATCATCGCTTCGCGCCACAGCTTCGAGCGCAAGCTCGTGCAGCTCTTCCGCACGCGCGAGGAGCGGCAGGAGGCCGTGGCGGCCTTCCTGAGAATCCGCGACGGGGTCGAGCAGTACCTCTGGGTGCAGACCGTCACCGGAGGCATGATCGCCATCGGCTCCTTCATCGCGATGATGGCGGTCGGGCTGAACGACGCCGCCTTCTGGGCCTTCCTGATCTTCATCGTCTCCTACATCCCGGTGATCGGCGGGCTGCTCGGCATCGTCGCGCCGCCGCTGTTCGCGCTCTTGCAGTTCGACGGCATCTGGCAGGCGGTCGTGCTGTTCGGCGTGCTGAACGGCCTGGGCGTCATCGTCGGCAACTTCATCTATCCGCGCATGCAGGGCCGCAGCCTCAACATGGATCCGGTGGTGGTGCTGCTGGCGCTGGCCTTCTGGGGCGCGATCTGGGGCGTCGCCGGCGCCTTTCTCTCGACGCCGCTCACCGTCATGGCCATGGTGATCCTGGCCCAGTTCGAGGGCACCCGCTGGATCGCCGTGCTGCTCTCCGCCGATGGAAATCCGCAGCAGCTGAAGGACGTCAAGCCCGACCAGCCACCGGACGTGGGCCGCAGGCCTGCTCACGATTAGGTTACGACAGCTAAGGACCTTTTCCTTGCGCCCGAGCACCCTATTTAAGGCGAGCCGCGACCACCCCCCTAGGCCGCGGCAGGTGCGCCCACCCCCCGAGCCGGCGGGCGCAGCGAGCCCCGAGCGTACCGCCGCCCCCCACGGCGGGAGCGCACGCCGCCGGATACTCTCCTCCGGCGGCGTCCTCGCTCCGGGCGCGGAGGCGCGCCGATGAGCAAATCGCGGCGCGCCCCGTCTGCCCTCAAGGCCCGGATGCCCAATTCCTCCGCCCGCAAGTCCGCGGCGCCACGGTCCGCCGAGCTCGCCCGCGAGGTCGCCGCGGCCCTGGCCGGGGATCCCGCCGAGGCGGCCGCCCGCGCCTTCGCCGAGCAGGCGGCCGAGGACGCCATCCCCGACGAGCTTCCGGAGCTCTCCACTACCCAGCTGGCGGCCAACCTGGCCGACTTCTGGCGCTTCGGCGCCACCCGCCGCGGCCGCAAGCCCCTGGTGCGCGTGCGCCAGGTGCTGGAGGCCGAGGAGCCGCCCTTCGACCGGCTGGAGATCGTGCAGGACGACGCCCCCTTCCTGGTGGACAGCGTCATGGGCGAGATCGCCGAGCAGGGCCTCTCCGTACGCGCCATGGTCCACCCGCTGATCGAAGTGCGCCGGGACGGCGAGGGCCAGCGGATCGACGGCGAGCCGAACCGTCGCGAGTCGATGATCCAGGTGATCCTCGAGGATGTCGGACCCGACCGCGAGGCGGCGCTGGACGCGGGCGTGAAGGCGACGCTCGCCGACGTGCACGCCGCCGTCGCGGACTTCACGGCCATGCTGCAGCTGCTCAGCCGCACCTTGGCCGACCTGCGCGAGCGGCCCGGCAAGGCCACGCCGGAGGAGATCGCCTTCCTCAGCTGGCTGGAGGCCCAGCAGTTCGTCTTCCTGGGGGCGCGGGTCTACGAGTTCCCCATGCTGGCCAACGGCGACTACG
>JAQGIJ010000433.1 GCA_028291285.1 Phenylobacterium sp.
TCGGCCGTCGTCTGAGCCGGCCTGGACCGCTTGGCGAAACCCTTGTCGATGATCGGCTGATAGAAGCTTCGGGCCCCGGGCCACCAGCCGCCGTTGGGCATCAGCCCATCGCCGATCTCCGCGGCGAGCGTCAGCATCAGCTCCGTGCCGCCGCCGAAGACGATGGGGATCGTCGGATCGGTCTCCAGCACCGGATAGAGCGGAGGGTGTTTCGGCGGCTGGCCCGCCTCGTGGTACGGGATCTTGATCGAGCGCCCGTCGATCTCGACAAGCTCCCCGTCGAAATACTTGCGCATGACGGTCACGTATTCGCGCATCCGCCAGTAAGCCGGCGACCAGGGCGTTCCGTGCCATTGCTCCGTGAACGTCGGGTTCGAGCTCCCGACCCCGGCGATGACCGTGCGGTCGGGGCACATCTGCTTCATGGTCTGGAAGGTCATGGCCAGGGTGGTCGGCGTGCGCGCCACGTTCTGGGCGATGCGGGTTCCGACGCCGATCCGCTTGGCGAAGCCCAGGATGAAGCCCAGCGGCGAGATCGCGTCCGAGCCGCCCTTTTCCGCGCAGAAGGCCACGTCGTAGCCGAGCTCGTCGCAGATCCTGAGGCGTCCACGGTTGATGTCGAACCGGGGCCGCTGCCAGTCAAACTCGATGCCGATCTTCATGCGGGCTCCTGCGGTTGCATCGTCCGAGCGCGCCACACCGCAATGCGGTCCCGCGGCTGCCGTTCGATATTCTACTGGGTGAAATCGCTAGGGTCGCCGCCGCCGGGACGCCATTGCAGCGCGCTCGGATGGCGCAGAATCTCGAAAGAATGGCGCGCTGCGAGGTCCGCGTGGACCCTGTCCGCCCTGTATTGTACGCCCTGCCGAGCCCTGGCGGCGGCCGGTCATGTGCTTGAGGACGGCCTATATGGGCGCTGTGCGTAAGAGCTTCTGTCGCAACTGCGGCGCGACCTGCGGCGTCGAGCTGGAGATCGAGGACGGCGTCCCGGTGGCGCTCAGAGGCGATCGGGACAATCCCGTGTCCCGCGGCTACTTCTGCATCAAGGGCTTGGCGAGCCTGGAGCGGCAACGCGGGCTGGGCCGGCTGCGCGTCTCGCAAAAGCGTGTCGGCGGCGAGTTGCAACAGATCCCCATGGCGAGCGCCCTCGACGAGGTGGGCGCCAGGCTGCGCGATCTCGTGGCCCGGCACGGCCCAAGCTGCGTCGGCGTCTGGTTCGGCACCGGCGCCTTCTCCTCGTCGCTCGCCATCTCCGTCGGCAAGGGCTGGGCCAATTCGCTGCGAACGCCGCAGATCTATACGACCCAGACGATCGACCAGTCGCCGAAGGCGATCACCGCGCTCAGGATGGGCGCCTTCAAGTCCGGCAAGCAGAACATCGCCACCTCCGACGTGTGGCTGCTGAGCGGCGTCAATCCGCTCGTCTCGCACCAGGCCGGCTGGGGAAGCCACACCATGTACGCGCCAGGCGCCGCGCTCCGCGCCGAGAAGAAACGGGGCCTGAAGCTGATCGTGATCGATCCGCGGCAGACCGAGACGGCGCGCCTCGCCGACATCCACCTGCGCCCGCGGCCCGGCCAGGACGTGGCGGTCAACGCGGCCCTGCTCAACGTCATCCTGAGCGAGGGGCTGCACGACGAGACCTTCTGCGCGCGCTACGTCCAGAACCTGGACCAACTGCGCCAAGCCGTCGCCCGCTACACGCCGGAGCATGCGCAAGCCGAATCCGGCGTTCCCGCGGACGACCTGCGCGCCGCAGCCCGCCTATTCGGCCGCGGGCCCCGCGGCGCCACCAGCAGCGGCACCGGCTCGAACATGGCGCCCTTCGCCAACCTTGCCGACCACCTGCTGGAATGCCTGAACATCGTCTGCGGCCGCTATCGCCGCGCCGGGGAGGCGGTGACAAATCCCGGCATCCTGTCCGCCGGCCCGGTCAGCGAGGGCGTCTATCCGGCCTACCCGATCTGGGACCACTCGCCGAAGATGGCCAGCCATCCCGACGTCGGCTGGGCCTGTCCGACCGAGTTCCCGGCGAATCTCCTGGCCGACGAGATCCTGCATCCGGGGGAGGACCGGCTGCGCGCGCTGATCGTGGTGGCCGGCAACCCCCTGATGGCCATTCCCGACTATGCGGCGGTGCGCAAGGCCTTCGAGGAAATTGAGCTCCTGGTCACGCTGGACGTGCGGATGAGCGAAACAGCCGAGCTGTCGGACTATGTCCTGGCCTGCAAGACCCCCTACGAGCGGGCGGACCTGGCGCTGATGACGGACGGCAACTCTCCCTTCCCGGCGGCGCAGTACACGGAGCCGGTGTTCGAGGCGCCGGGCGACACCCTCGAGGAATGGCGGATCTTCCATGGGCTCGCCAAGCGCATGGGCTTTCCCCTCACCTGGGAGTTCTCCAACTACGGCTCGCCGCCCACCGGTCGGCGGATGGTGCTGGGCGTCGACGACGAGCCGCACCCGGACGAGCTCTTCGAGTTCATCTGCAATCACCCCTCGGTCCCGTTCTCCAGGCTGAAGGCGAACGCGGCCTCGGTCGGGCTCATCCCGTCCGATATCGAACTGGCGAAGGTGCTGCCACCGGATCCCGCCGACACCGCGCGGCTGGACGTCATGCCGCCCGAGATCGAGGCCGAGTTCGACGACTGCATCGGTTCCCACCAGGGACAGCGGCTGGAGGAGGATCAGCTCCTCCTGCACTGCCGCCGGCTGCTGGAGGCGATGAACTCCAACTACCTGGACAGCGAGACCATCCTGCGCCGCCACCCGGCGAACACGCTTCGCATCCATCCGGGCGACCTCGCCGCGCGGGGGCTCATAGACGGCCAGCTGGTCGAGGTGGATTCCGGGCACGGCAGGCTGACCACGCCGGCCGAGGCCGATCCGACCCAGCTGCCCGGCACGGTGGCGATGCACCACGCCTGGGGCGTCGGGGCCGACAACGTCCCCGTCTCGGTCCTCATAGACAAGGACGGGATGCGCGAGGCGCATAACTTCGTCCCGCGGATGAGTGGTATCCCGGTCACCGTGCGCGGCGCCTAGCTGGCGGGCGCCCAAGCGGGGACGCGGCCATGAAACGCAGACGGGTGATCGCGTGGGGAACGGGCGGCCTCGGCCGGGACGGGCTCAAGATGATCATCCAGCATCCTGACCTAGAGCTCGTCGGCGCCTACACCAGCAGCCCGTCGAAGGTCGGCGTCGACGCCGGAGAGCTCTGCGGGGCGGGCCTCAGGACCGGAGTCCTGGCCACCGACGAGCGCCGG
>JAQGIJ010000282.1 GCA_028291285.1 Phenylobacterium sp.
CCCTCGCTGACGGCGGGCGACGCCCTGGCCCTGATGCGGCGGCTGGCGGTGCGGCTGGGCGTCGACCCGGCCTGCGCCCTGCCCGCGCGCGAGGACCCGCTGGCGCACATCAAGAGCGAGGCCGACCTGCCGGCCAACGTCGAGCTGACCGACGACCGGCTCGACGGCGCGGAATCGCGCGCGACCCTGCGCCAGGCCATGGAGGGCGGCCTGTCCAAGCCGATCGGCCACGTCCTGCCGCTGCGCCGCGCCTTCAGCAAGGCCGAGGGCGGGGGCTGGGTCTCCGAGGCCTGGGTGTTCAAGCGCGGGCGGCTCTACCTGATCCCCGGGGACTCGCCGGTGGGCCTGCGCCTGCCGCTGTCGGGCCTGCCGGTGCTGAAGCCCAAGGAATACCCCCACATCACCCCCGTCGACCCCTACGAGGCGCGCGGCCCGCTGCCCAGCTTCGACGAGGTCTATGCGGCGCAAAAGTTCGGCAAGGCCGAAGCCGCCGCGCCGCGCAAGCCGCCCCACGTGCGCACGGCGCTGTCGATCCAGCCGCGCGACGGCTGGCTCTACATCTTCATGCCCCCGGTCGCCCGCCTGGAGGACTATCTGGAGCTGGTGGCGCATCTTGAGGCCGCCAGCGAAGGGCTGCCGGTCCGGTTCGAGGGCTACGCCCCGCCCGACGACGCCCGCCTGGCGGTGCTCAAGGTCACGCCCGACCCCGGCGTCATCGAGGTCAATGTCCAGCCGGCCGCCGACTGGCGCGAGGCGGTGGCCATCACCACCGGCGTCTATGACGACGCCCGGGCCTGCCGGCTGGGCGCCGACAAGTTCATGATCGACGGCCGCCACACCGGCACCGGCGGCGGCGCCCACGTGGTGGTCGGCGGGGCCAGCCCCGCGGACTCGCCGTTCCTGCGGCGGCCCGACGTGCTGAAGAGCCTGCTGCTCTACTGGCAGCGCCACCCCTCGCTCTCCTACCTGTTCTCCGGCCTCTTCGTCGGCCCGACCAGCCAGGCGCCGCGCATCGACGAGGCGCGCCACGACACGCTCTACGAGCTCGACCTGGCGCTCGCCATGATCCCGCCGCCCGGCAAAGGCAAAGGCAGGGGCAAGGGCAAGGCGCCCGCGCCATGGCTGGTCGACCGGCTGCTGCGCAACCTGCTGGCCGATGTCACCGGCAACACGCACCGCACCGAGATCTGCATCGACAAGCTCTATTCGCCGGAGGGGCCCACCGGCCGCCTGGGCCTTCTGGAGTTCCGCGGCTTCGAGATGCCGCCGGACGCCCGGATGAGCCTGGCGCAGCAGCTGCTGCTCCGGGCGCTGATCGCCTGGTTCTGGCGCGAGCCGCAGTCCGGGCGCCTGGTGCGCTGGGGCACGGCCCTGCACGACCGTTTCATGCTGCCGCACTTCGTCTGGCGCGACTTCCTCGACGTGCTGGGCGAGCTCGGCCGGGCCGGCTACGCCTTGCAGCCGGAGTGGTACGAGGCGCAGCGGCAGTTCCGCTTCCCGGTGCACGGAAGCGTCCAGTACGGATCGGTGTCGCTGGAGCTGCGCCACGCGCTCGAGCCCTGGCATGTCATGGGCGAGCAGAGCACTGCCGGCGGCACGGTGCGGTTCGTGGACTCCTCGGTCGAGCGGCTGCAGGTGCTCGTCGAGGGATTCAATCCGGAGCGCTACGTCATCGCCTGCAACGGTCGCGCCCTGCCGATGACCGCCTCCGGCGCGTCCATGGAGGCCGTTGCGGGCGTTCGCTACAAGGCCTGGGCCCTGCCCAGCGGACTGCATCCGACCCTTCCGGTGAACGCCCCGCTCACCTTCGACGTGGTCGACCGCGGCCTGCAGCGCTCGATCGGCGGCTGCGTCTATCACGTGGTCCATCCCGGCGGCCGCAGCTATGATACCTTTCCGGTCAATTCCTACGAGGCGCAGGCGCGCCGCAAGGCGAGGTTCCAGGAGCACGGCCATACGCCGGGGCCGATGGGGCCGCCGGCTCCCGAGCCCAGCGACGAGTTTCCGATGACCCTCGATCTCAGGAGGCCGCGTGTCGGTTGAGGCGACAGTCCCGCAGCCCGTCAAGGCGGACCTGGAGCCCTCCGCGGCCCGGCGGCTGTCCGGCTGGCTGCGCGGCTACCGTCCGCTGCAAGGCATCCCCGACGAGCTGATCGACGCCATGGGACGGCCGCGCGACCAGTGGCTGAGCTTCCTGGGCGAGCTGGCGGAATACCGCGACGACGAGTTCAAGGCCCGGTTCGACCTGGCCACGCGGCACATCCGCGACACCGGCGTGTCCTACCGGATCTACGGCGAGGAGGTCGAGCGCAGCTGGCCGCTGGGGTCGCTGCCCCTGATCCTCGACAAGGGCGAGTGGGCGCAGATCGCCGAGGGGGTGGAGCAGCGGGCGCGGCTGATGGAGGCGCTGCTGCGCGACATCTACGGCGAGGCGCGGCTGCTGGCGGACGGCGCCCTGCCGGCCGCCGCCCTTACCGGCAGCGTTGATTTCGTGCGGGCGATGCGCGGCGTCCGGCCGGTCGGCGGCAACTATCTGCAGCTCTACGCAGCCGACCTCGGGCGCGGCCCGGACGGGCGCTGGTGGGTGCTGGACGACCGCACCCAGGCGCCTTCGGGGGCAGGCTATTCGCTCGAGAACCGGCTGGTCCTCTCGCGAGCCTATCCGAACCTCTACAACGCGATGAACGTCCAGCGGCTGGCGCCCTTCTTCGACGCCTTCCGCAAGGGACTGGCCGCCGCCGCCGACCGCAGCGATCCGCGCATCTGCCTGCTGACGCCGGGCCCCTACAGCGAGACCTATTTCGAGCAGGCGCACCTCGCCCGCTACCTCGGCTTCCTGCTCGTGGAGGGCGACGACCTCGTCGCGCGGGCCGGCCGCGTCTATGTGCGCACCATCGCGGGCCTGAAGCGCGCCGACGTGATCCTGCGTCGCGTCGACGCCGACTTCATGGACCCGCTCGAGCTCAACAGCAGCTCGCACCTCGGCACGCCGGGGCTGCTCGAGGCGATCCGGGCCGGCGGCGTGGCGGTGCTCAACATGCCCGGCTCCGGCGTGCTGGAATCCAAGGCCCTCCTCGGCTTCCTGCCCAGGCTCTGCCGCCGCATCCTCGGCGAAGACCTGAAGATGCCCAACGTGGCCACCTGGTGGTGCGGCCAGTCGCGCGAGCGGGAGAGGGTGGAGCGGCACCTCGACGAACTGGCCCTGGCGCCGGCCTTCAACGTCACCGACGCGCCGCTGGCGCGACCGCGCATGGTCGGCGACATGGCGCCGGATGAGCGCGAGGCGGTGCTGGCGCGGTTCCGCGACCGGCCGGGCGACTTCGTCGGCCAGGAGGTGGTGCGGCTTTCGACCATGCCGGTGCTGCGCGAGGGTCGGCTGGAGCCGGCGCCCTTCGTGCTGCGCGTCTACGCCGCCTGGACCCCGCAGGGCTGGCAGATCATGCCCGGCGGCTTCTGCCGGACCTCCGAGCGTATGGACATGCGCGCAATCTCCATGGGCGAGGACGCGCGCACCGCCGACGTCTGGGTGATCGACGACAAGCCGGTCGACAAGATGACCCTGCTGGCGAGCAAGGACGACGTGAAGGTGCGCCGGATCATGGGCAACCTGCCCAGCCGCGCCGCAGACAACCTGTTCTGGCTGGGGCGCTATCTGGAGCGGGCGGAGGCGACGCTCAGGCTGGTGCGAAGCCTGTGCACCAGCCTGATGGACCCGGAGTCCGCCATCCACGGCAGCGGCGACACCCTGGTCGGCCTGCAGCAGCTGCTGATCGACTGGGGCGCGCTGGACGAGGAGGCGCTGGGCGGCCGCGCGCTCGACGCCGCCCGCGACGCCCTGCACGACCAGAAGGCCTACGGCTCGGTGATCTACCTGGTGCGCGGCGCGCGGCGCACCGCCTCCAGCATGCGCGAGCGCCTCTCGGCCGACTTCTGGGCGCAGCTCACCAACCTGGAGGAGCAGCTCATCGCCGGCGCGCAGAACCCGCTCTCCGAGGCCGAGGCGCTGCAGCAGGTGGAGAGCGCCCTGCAGATCCTCGCCGCCCTGGCCGGCCTGGCCCAGGAGAACATGAACCGGGTGGCCGGCTGGCGCTTCCTGGACATGGGCCGGCGGCTGGAGCGGGGGATCAACACCTGCCGCCTGGCCCGCACCTTCGCGACCGAGACGGCCACCACGGACGACCTCGACCTGCTGCTGGACCTGGCCGACAGCCAGATCACCTACCGGGCGCGTTACCTGGTCGGCCTGGCGCTCACGCCGGTGCGCGACATGATCATGCTGGATCCTTTCAACACCCGCTCGCTGGCCTTTCAGGTGGCGGCGCTCAAGACCCATCTGTCGGTCCTGCCCGCCCTGCAGGACGACGGCATGATCGAGCAACCTTTGAAGCTCCTGCTGCCGCTCGCCACCGAGGTCGAGACGACGGACGCCGCGCAGCTGACGATCCAGAAGATGCAGGCCGCCGAGCACGTCCTGCTGCGGCTGTCCGGGGCCATCGCCGACCGGTTCTTCCAGCAGGGGGCGAGCGCGGCGCCGACGCTCAAGCTCGCCGGGCTGGCGTGATCTATACGCTGCGCCATCGCACGACCTATCACTACGAGGACGCGGTGTCCTTCGCCCAGTGCGTGCTGAGGCTGACGCCGCGCTCCTCGCCCACCCAGACGGTGCTGCGCAGCGCCATCACCGTCCTGCCGACTCCCGCCAAGACCCAGGCCGGGGAGGGCCCCTTCGGCGAGCGCACCCTGCGGGTGCTGATCGACGAGCCCCACGAGGTGCTGATGATCGAGAGTCACGGGCGGGTGGATCTGCACGTGCCGCCGACCGGCGACCCCGCCGACAGCGAACCCTGGGAGAGCGTGCGCCGCGAGAGCTTCGCCGACACCGACCTCGGCCCCGACGGACCCGCCGCCTACCTTTATCCGACGCGCCGGACCCCAAACACCGCGGTGATCACCGACTATGCGCGCGAGAGCTTTGCGCCGGGGCGGCCGATCGTCGAAGCGGCCGCCGAGCTGATGCGGCGAATGCGCCATGAGTTCGTCTACGATCCTGAGGCCACCACCGTCTCGACCCCGGCGCCGGAGGCCTTCGCGCGCCGCCATGGGGTGTGCCAGGACTTCGCCCACATCATGATCGCGGGCCTGCGCGGGCTGGGGCTGCCGGCGGCCTATGTCAGCGGCTATCTGCGGACCATTCCGCCGGCGGGCGAGCCGCGCCTGGAGGGCGCCGACGCCACCCATGCCTGGGTCTCCGTCTGGTGCGGCGAGGCGCGGGGCTGGATCGGCTTCGATCCCACCAACGCGGTCTTCGCGGAGAACGACCACATCGTCCTGGCGGTCGGCCGCGACTATGGCGATGTCGCCCCCATCGACGGGATCATCCTGGCGCCCGGCGTGCAGACCCTGGATGTCGAGGTCGACGTGATTCCGGAAGGCGAGACCCTGCCGCCGACGCTCGCAGCGGCGATCGCTGCGGACTGAACGGCGCCGCCATCCTTCAGCCCCACCGCTCCGCGCTGATCCGCCCGTTTGCGCACATCGGGCCGTGGTGTAGAAGCACTCGCACGCACGTGGGGGCGCGCGTTGGTCCTTACTCTGAGGTGAAGGTGTCCTTGCTTCGCAATTCGTGGGCTCGCCGGGCGCTGGTCGCCGGCTCATGCGCTCTCGCGCTCGCCGGATGCGCCGGCCACAAGAAGAAGCCGCAGCTCGCCTATGAGGAGCGCCCGGTGGAACTGCTCTATTCGGCCGGCGCCGCCCGGCTGGACCGCCGCCAGTGGGGCCAGGCCGTCGACTACTTCCAGGAGGTCGAGCGCCAGCACCCCTATTCGGAGTGGGCCCGCCGCGCGATCCTGATGCAGGCCTTCGCCCACTATGAGGCCAACAGCTACGTCGAGGCGGTCGCCGACGCCGACCGATTCCTGCAGCTCTATCCGGGCAATCCCTCGGCCGCCTACGCCCACTACCTCAAGGCCATCTGCTACTTCGAGCAGATCGCCGACGTCGGCCGCGACCAGGCCGCCACCGGCCAGGCGCTCGAAAACCTGCGCGACGTAGCCCAGCGCTATCCCAACACCGAATACGCCTCCGACGCCCGGCTGAAGATCGACATGGTCAACGACCAGCTGGCCGGCAAGGAGATGACCATCGGGCGCTACTACCTGCGCCAGGGCGACACCCTGGCGGCCATCGGCCGCTTCCGCGCCGTGGTCGACCGCTACCAGACGACCAGCCACACGCCCGAGGGGCTCTACCGCCTGGTCGAATCCTATCTGACCCTCGGGCTGATCGAGGAGGCCAAGCGCAACGGCGCGGTGCTGGGCTACAACTACCCGGGCGATCCCTGGTACGCCGACGCCTACAGGTTGCTCACCTCCAAGGGCTACCGGCCCTCGGTGGAGCCGACCTCGCACGGCCGGCGCGGGATCCTGCACATTCCCTTCGTCCACCGGAAATCGAACATCGCCCCGCCGGCCGCGCCGCCCAGCGCCAGCTGAGCGGCGGCGCCGCCGGCCTTGCGCCCCAGGCTTGCCTAGTTGGGCGAACGAGAACAAAACGGGACTGACCCGCGGCGATCGCGCACTTTCAAAGCCGCCTGATTCCAGGTGATCCTGCTTCTCGATGCTCATCGGACTGTGGATCCGCGACGTCGTGCTGATCGAAGCCCTGGACCTGTCCATCGGGCCGGGCCTGACGGCGCTCACCGGCGAGACCGGGGCGGGCAAGTCGATCATCCTCGATGCGCTGGGGCTGGCCACCGGCGCGCGCGCCGACGCGGGCCTGGTCAGGCGCGGCGCGGCCCAGGCCGCGGCCTCGGCGGTGTTCGCACCCGCCGTGGACCATCCGGTCTGGGAGCTGCTGGAGGAGAAGGGCCTCACCTACGCCCGCGACGAGGACCTGGTGCTGCGCCGCACCCTGGGCGCCGACGGCCGCAGCCGCGCCTTCGTCAACGACCAGGCGACCGGCGTCGGCGTGCTGAAGGAGGTCGGCGAACGGCTGCTCGAGGTGCATGGCCAGCACGAGACCGTGGGCCTCCTGGACACCCGCACCCACCGGCCGATGCTCGACGCTTTCGGCGGCCTGCTGCCGGAGGGGGTCAAGGTGGCGGAGCGCTGGCGTGGCTGGCGCGAGGCGCGGGCCCGGGTCGATGAGCTGCGCGCCGCCGTCGCCCGCTCGGCGGCGGAGACCGAGGAGCTGAGCCTCAGGCTCGCCGAGCTGGACCGCCTCGATCCGCGTGAAGGCGAGGAGGTGGCGCTGGCCGGAGAGCGCGCTGTGCTCGGCGCGGCGGAGAAATCGCTTTCCGACATCGCCTCGGCGCGGCAGGCGTTCGACGGGCTTTCCGCGCGTCTGGCCTCGGCCGCCCGTACCCTGGAGCGCGCCCGCGAGCGTGCTGTGGCGGCCGGCGCGGGCGCGGAGACGCCGGCGATCAAGCGGCTGGGGGACGCCTCGGCCGCGCTTGATCGGGTGCTGATCGAGGCGCAGGAGGCGGAGGCCGCCGTCGACCTCGCCGCCGAGGGCTTCGACTTCGAGCCGGACCGGCTGGAAAAGGCAGAGGAGCGGCTGTTCGACTTGCGCGGGCTGGCCCGCAAGCTGGCGGTGAGCGTCGAGGAGCTGCCGCTGATCCGCGTGCGCATCGCCGAGCGCCTGAGCGCGGCGGAGTCCTCGGAGGACGCGCTGAAGGCGGCGGACGCGGCGCTCGCGGCGGCGCGGCAGGCCTACATGGCCGAGGCCCAGGCGCTGAGCGCCGCGCGGACCGCGGCCGGCGAGCGGCTGGCCGCGGCCGTCACGGCCGAGCTCGCCCCGCTGAAGCTCGACAAGGCCCGCTTCCGCGTCGCCGTCGAGCCCTTGGCCGAGGACCGCGCCGGGCCGGCCGGCGCGGACCGGGTGACCTTCGAGATCGCCACCAATCCCGGCGCGCCGTTCGGCGACCTGGGAAGCATCGCCTCGGGGGGCGAGCTGGCCCGCTTCGCCCTGGCGCTGAAGGCGACCTTGGCGGGGCGGGGGACCGGACCGCAACCGCTGATGATCTTCGACGAGGTGGACCAGGGCGTGGGCGGGGCCGTGGCCGACGCCGTGGGCCTGCGGCTGAAGCGCCTGGCCGCTGACGCCCAGGTGCTGGTGGTCACCCATTCGCCGCAGGTGGCGGCCCGCGCGGAGGCGCACTGGCGGATCGTCAAGGCCGGGGAGGGCGAGCGGGTGCGCACCGCCGTCGAGGTGCTGACCACGGAGCGGGAAGAGGAGATCGCCCGCATGCTGGCCGGGGCCCAGATCACCGATGCGGCCCGCGCCGCCGCGCGGGCGCTGATGGATGCCTGAGATCGCCGACCTGACGCAGGCGCAGGCCCTCGACGAACTGACACGGCTGGCGGACGAGATCGCCGCCCACGACCTGCGCTATCACCAGCAGGACGCACCGACGATCTCCGACGCGGACTATGATGCGCTGAAGCTGCGGAATGCCGAGATTGAGGCGCGTTTCCCGCAGCTTATCCGGGATAATTCACCTTCGTTGCGGGTGGGCGCGGCGCGGTCGGAGCAGTTCTCCCCCGTGGAGCACGGGGCGCCCATGCTCAGCCTGGACAACGCCTTTTCCGACGAGGACGCCGCCGAGTTCGACGCGCGGGTGCGACGCTTCCTGAAGCTGGGGCTCGGCGAAACGGTGGCCTACACCGCCGAGCCGAAGATCGACGGCCTGTCCGCCTCCCTGCGTTACGAGAAGGGCGTGCTGGCGCAGGGCGCCACCCGCGGCGACGGCAAGGTGGGCGAGGACGTCACCCAGAACCTGCGGACGCTTTCCGAGATCCCCAAGCGCCTGAAGGGCGACGGCTGGCCCGACGTCATCGAGGTTCGCGGCGAGGTCTATCTGGGCCACGAGGAGTTCGCCGCCCTCAACGCCGCCGCCGCCGAAGCCGGGCAGAAGACCTACGCCAACCCCCGTAACGCCGCCGCCGGATCCCTGCGGCAGATCGATCCGAAGATCACCGCCGCCCGGCCGTTGCGGTTCTTCGCCTACGCCTGGGGCCTGCACAGCGCGCCGTTTGCCGAGACCCAGTGGGAGGCGCTGGACAAGCTGAAGGCCTGGGGTTTCCAGACCACGCCGCAGAGCCGGCGGGTGGAAAACCTGGACGGGTTGCTGGCCGCCTACGCCGCCATGGAGACCCTTCGGCCCAAGCTGGCCTATGACATCGACGGGGTGGTCTACAAGGTCGACCGGCTGGACTGGCAGCAGCGGCTGGGCTTCGTCACCCGCACGCCGCGGTGGGCCACGGCGCGGAAGTTTCCGGCGCAGCAGGCGCGCACCGTGCTGGAGGCCATCGACATCCAGGTGGGCCGTACCGGCGCGCTGACGCCGGTGGCGCGGCTGCGTCCGGTGACGGTGGGTGGCGTGGTGGTGGTCAACGCCACCCTGCACAACGCCGACGAGATCGCCCGCAAGGACGTCCGGGTGGGCGACACGGTGATCCTGCAGCGGGCCGGCGACGTGATCCCGCAGATCGTCAGCGTGGTGCTGGACGAGCGCCCGGCCGACGCCGAGCCCTTCGCCTTCCCCACCCACTGCCCATGCCCGTTGCACACACCACTGGCCAAGGAGACCACCGCCTCGGGGGCGGAAACCGTGGTGCGCCGCTGCACCGGGGAATTCGCCTGTCCGTTCCAGCGGCTGGCGCACCTGCGCCACTTCGTGTCCCGCCGGGCCTTCGACATCGAGGGCCTGGGCGAGAAGCAGCTCACCGCCTTCAACGAGCGTGGCTGGGTCGCCGACCCCGCCGACATCTTCCGCCT